>NZ_JANSIC010000051.1:10888-13534 GCF_047461955.1 Synechococcus sp. R55.7 | reverse complement strand
CTCTTCTTTGGCATACTCCTGTTCCCAAGCCGGTTGTTCGGGGGCGGGTGCGGGCTCAGGTGGACGAGGACGCACAGGCTGCGGCTCAGGTTCAGGCTCTTCTTCTGCGTAAACGTCTTCTTCTTCGGCTTCGTATTCCTCGTCGTATTCTTCTTCGTAATCTTCCTCGACAGCGGAACTCTCGACAGCACTGGGCAGGGCAGGAGCAGGGCTAACTCCGGCTTCCCAAGGGGGCTTGCCGATTCCCAGGGTTTCCAAAATCCCCTTGGCCAGTTGGGTTAGGCGGGTCTCAGCGCCATCGGCAACAATAAGGCGATCCCCGCCCACAGAGACAATCTCGTCAGTGGAGAGCAGATAGGTGCTGAGGATAAAGCCAGGTAAAAAGGTGAGGCCAAGGTTGGAGAGCACCAAGCCCGTGATGATGCCGGAGACGGAGTTAAACTCAAAATCCTTAACTTTGCCGAGGCGGATCCCTTCTTCGGTTACCACCTCGCTGCCAACCACGCGACTCAGGCCCTCCAAATCCAAGTTATCGAAAACTTCTTCGCTGGGGACAAGAACTGCATCCTGACCCAACGCTGTTACTTGCCGCAGCTCCATCAAACGGGGGGATCCGGCAAGGGCTTTTTCCAGCACCCCCAGCACCAGAACCTGCTTGGCTTCCAGATCCGCCCAAACTTCGCTGACTACCCCAAGCCGGGCTGCGTTGCCCTGGCTGATCACCTGCGTTCCCAGAACCTGTGACCGCCGACGAACCTCTGATCGCACCAGCGCAACAGATCCTTTCCCAGTCGTCATGATGGTTTCCCCGTCGTAAGTCAAAACGTTCCCGTTGTTGGGCTGCGTGTCTGACACAGTTCGCCAGAATTAAGTAAGTTAATAGTACCACTGCCTGTCTCCTCCCTCGCGGGCTGCCCAGGTGGGATCCCGGCCAATCTGCCTGCTCCAGGCCAGAAACTGCTCTGCCATCGCGCCCAGGGAATAGTGCTCTTCTGCCCGTTGCCGACAGCGGCTCCTGTCGATGTGATCTAGGCGCTCTACAGCCTCTGCCAAAGCTGCCACGTTGTCCGGCTCGACGATCCAGCCGGTTTCTCCATCGCTGACAATTTCCGCGGGCCCACCCCGGCGGTAGGTAATCACCGGCACGCCACAGGCCAAAGCTTCCACCGCCACCAAGCCAAAGGCCTCCACCCACTTGGGGGTCATGATCAAGGCTGAGCATTGCCCCAAGATCCGCTGCATTTGCGGGGTGGGCAAAAACCCTCGGTAATCCAATTGGGCATGCGGGTACTGCTCTTGGATCTGCTGCCAGTAGCCTGGCTCTTGCAGGTGGCCTAGGATCACCACCGGCCTTCCCGTCTTCTCGGCTAGGGCAGCACAGTCTTCTAGGCCCTTCTCCGGGGCAATGCGGCCAATCCAACACAGGGATCCATTCCCTTGGGGCACAAAGTCGTAGAGGCGCAGATCCACCCCGCAGGGCAGATAGACAAAGGGATCCCGACCTGCCGCCATCTCGGCTCGGGCAAAGGCAAAGGTCTGGGCTTGCGCCCGCGAATGCACCGCCAGCCGACCAGGGTAGCGATGGGCAATGTGCTCTAGAGCCTGATCGACGGCATCGCTGAGGGATCCCATGCTAACAATGTGGGCCACCGGGGTGCGGAAAAAATCCGTCAAATAAAACGAGAGCCAATCGTAGCTCCAGTTCACGATTAGATCGAACTGATCTTGCAGGTGGGCAGCCCGCTGCCACAGGTTGGCCAGCAGAGAGGGGGTGTGGATCAGAACCGGCTGATCGCGGCGCTGGGTTTGCGCATAGGCCGGGGGAAGGCCCGCCACCGGCTCGATCACCTCCTCCGGCAACTCCGCCATTCGGGATCCCACAGGGGCCAACACCCGCACTTGGGATCCCATCTGGAGTAAGACACGCGTCAGGTTGGCAAGATTGAGCTCCACACCACCACCGGCCCCGGATCCCAGAGGTCCAACAGGGGTGGAGAGGAACAGATAGCGGTAGGGACGAGCCATAGGGAGAGCCTCGGTAGCTCAGCCCATTGTCTTCTCAATCCGGATACCCGACTCCTTTTGCCTGGCCTCAAAGCCCACAGCCTGCCCAGAACTTTATGAGGCTTTGGCTACAAAAATTTCTCCCTTCTCCACCTTGACCTTGTAGATGGCCAGGTCTGCCTTGGCCGGGCCACGGGTACGGCTGCCATCGGCAGCAAAAGCCGAGCCATGACAGGGGCAGACAAAGTTCTCCCCCCGCCAGTTCACATCACACCCCGCATGGGGACAGGCGGCATCCAAAGCCAGCAGAGAATCTTCTTTTTGCGGATCCCCGACCAGCCAGAGGGTGGCGGTGTTTTTCCCAAAGGCGTTTTCCACCTTGAAGGGGCCATCTTTGAGATCGGCCAGAGTGGCAACTTTCACAAACTCCGGCTCAGAAGCCTTAGAGCCAGAAGCAGTTCCCTGGGCCAGGGCAAAACGGCGCCGGGTAAACCCAGGTAACCAACCCACCAACGAGCCAAAACCGAGAGCCAGCCAGCGAAGAAAACCACGACGATTGTTGTACATGGCTATGTGTCCTTGGAGGTGTGCGAAATGTAGGTCATGAGCCAGCAAAAGACCGGCCCCTTCAGAAGGGATCCC
>NZ_JANSIC010000051.1:8766-10788 GCF_047461955.1 Synechococcus sp. R55.7 | reverse complement strand
CCACGACGGCTCAATGGATAGAGGTTCTCTAGAGCTGGACTATTGGCTGCGCTATCGTGTGGGGCTAGTTGGGATAGATGCGCAAGCGGCGGTTGGGCTCTTCGCCAAAGCTTTGGGCCCGCAGGTGGTAATGTTCCACCAACTGGTGTTGGAGCTTGCGGATCAGAGGCGAACGGGGCAAAAGTTCCACTGGCTGAGACTTGGGAATGACAATTTGCTCCACCGCCAGGCGGGCTTCTTCCAGAGCTTCGGTTTCATCACCGGAGCTGGCGCGAATGAACAGCTCCAGGTCGGAATCGGATCCATCTTCGCTTTCGATGTTGAGGATGTGGCGCAGGGCGCGGGCCAGGGCAATCAGAGTATTGGCCTTAACGGTGTGAATCGGGATCTGGCGGGAGTGGGCCATCTGCTGGATCTTGGAACGGCTGCGCACCTGGGATCGCAAGGCCAAGACAATGTCTGCCTCGTCTAGATCTTTGGTGACATCCGCCGACAGTTTCAGGGTTTGGATCACCTGCTCCAGGTAGAAGCGGCTCACTCCGTAGGGGTAGATCATCAGCGGCCCATCCGGATTCTGCTGCCGTCCTGTCGGGGCTAGGGCGGATCCCTCCCAGTCCAAATCTTCTTCTTCGTCAGAGCCGGATTCTACTCTGGATTCGGCCACCACCTGAGGGGCAGGACGGGATCCCGCCGGCGTTAGCGGGACGGAGTCCTCTCGCCTCTCCAGGAGCAAACCCGATTCTCCTTGCTGCTGCGAGCGACTTTCAAGCGGCTCTGAAGGCAGAGCTTCCATCCGTCCAGAGCGTTGCCATCCTCCCCGCTCCCGTGCTGCGGAGATTGTGCTGCCGGCAGGGGGCCATTGGGGGCCAGATAGAGCCGGGCGCCCGTTTGCGCCAGCGGTGCTCCGCACTATCACCACCTGGCCGTGTTCGTCTAAACTGCGGGTTTGGGTCAGCGGCTCGCGGTTGCGCAAGAGACGATCCACAGTGGCGGCCACATCTTCGTGGATGACCCAGCGGGATCGCTCCAGCATCTCTATGGCAATCTCAAACGTAGGGGGAGCTTTGCGCTCCAACACACTCTTTTGAGAGCCGCGCCGCCGCGCCTCTTCATCTCCCAGGGTGACCGATTGGATCCCGCCCACCAAGTCTGAGAGGGTGGGATTTTTGATCAGGTTGTCGATGCGGTTGCCATGGGCAGTGGCCACCAGTTGTACCCCCCGCTCGGCAATGGTACGAGAGGCCAAGGCTTCCAGTTCGGTGCCGATCTCGTCGATGACCACCACTTCGGGCATGTGGTTCTCCACCGCCTCAATCATCACCTTGTGCTGCAGCTCTGGGCTGGCCACCTGCATCCGTCTGGCCCGACCAATACCCGGATGGGGCACATCGCCATCGCCGGCAATCTCGTTGGAAGTGTCGATAATGACCACTCGTTTGCCCAGCTCATCGGCCAGCACACGGGCAATCTCCCGCAAGGCCGTGGTTTTACCCACCCCCGGTCGGCCCAGCAACAGCATAGAGCGCCCCTGTTCCACCAGGTCGCGGATCATGCTGATCACGCCGATAACGCAGCGACCCACCCGACAGGTAAGGCCGATGATCGTGCCTTGGCGGTTGCGAATGGCACTGATCCGGTGCAGGGTAGAGGCAATGCCTGCGCGGTTGTCACTGCTGAACTCTCCAACCCGGCTGATCACCTGATCCAAGTCGGCCCGGGTGATCACGTCTTCTGAAAGGTAATCGGCAAAGCCGGGGAAGCGGGCTTCGGGGCGGCGACCCAAATCCAGCACCACCTCCACCAACCGATCCAAGTGGGGATGCTGTTCTAGGCGCTCACGAATCGGAGCAGGCAGGATATCCAAAAGCTTACTCAGGTCGTCGCTGTATTGAACCTGGCCGGGAAAAGAGTGCTCCGCGCCGCTGACGCAAGCGGTGCGTTCAGCACTTTCCGGATCCACTGACGGACTTGGGGTTGAGGGCTGTACGGGGAAACTCATGGCTGAGCAACGTCGTTAAACGC
>NZ_JANSIC010000051.1:5499-8666 GCF_047461955.1 Synechococcus sp. R55.7 | reverse complement strand
CGCCGCTTTACTTGCTGCACCAACTGCTTGGCCAACGGGATCCCTGCCACCAATCCAGGATTCCATCCTGACTCCGATGAGCTGTGAGCTGGCTCTTCCAGATAGGCTGACACCAACTGTCGCGCGTAGCTGCCGAAGGCTACCCCCGCCACCGGCCACCGGGGATCCAACAGCGGCACCGTTTGGGCGTTGGTTCCTCCTGCCAATTGCACATAGCCTGGCAGACCCATATTCAGTACCTTCTCGGCCAACTTTAGGGCAGCTTTGCCGGTGCCAGCTCCAATATCCCCACTCATAGGCCGGCCATCCACCTGCCAGATCAACACCTCCGGCAAGGGATCCATAAGAGCCAGCAAATCCCTCAAGTAAGCCTCTAGGCCCGGGCCATCGTTAAAGCTAATTGAGATGGCCTGGAGCTGAGGTAGCCAGGGCTTCAGGGATCCCCACAATTGCTCGAATGACCTCTGGCGACCAATGCAGGTGTGGATCTCCACCGCCTGAATGCCCAGCTCGACCAAAGGCGGCAAAACTTCTGACAGAGCGACCTGGTAGCCGAAGGTAGCAATGCGCCGGTGGGGGCAAACCGGCTCGCAGCGCCCACAGCCGTAGCACAGCTCTGTCTGGATGTGGACTTGAGCAGGAAGGGCTGCCTGTGTCAAGGCATGGGGAGGACAGACTGCCAAACAAGGTTGAGGACAGTCGGCAGGACAAACAGGAGCCGTCAGCACCGCCTTGCGGAAATGGACGTCTTCGCCGTCATTGACGCTGACCATCAACCAAGGGGATCCCGCCTGGGGATCTTCGGCTTGTGCCCGTTGGATCCCTTCTTGAGCGGCCCGCACAATGGCCGGATCGGCAGCAACATCAATGCAATCTGCCCCGGCCAGCGTGTAAAGGAAAGCCAGCTCCCGAACCGAGGGCAAGTGGTGGAAACTTGCACCGCAGATCAACTTAAACCAGGTACCCTGTTGCAGCGAGGCGGTTGGCAAGGTCACAGGCACAAGAAGCCGCTAGCAGGATGGGGATCTGAGCCGCAGGCCATCTACTTGAGATGGTAGCAAAGAAATTTCGAGGATCCTGAAGAGAGGTTCAGGCGCTCTGCAGAGGTTGCCAACGAATTGACCGTTCTCGGCCCAGTTCCACCACAAACTTCACTCCCTTGTCTTCCCGACTCAGCTTCACCAGGTAGGAGAGTTCCTGTTGGCTGAACACATGCCCCTCGTAAAACCAAAACACCAACCCCTTTGCTTTCGGGGGCAAGGTGGCCCGATACTGCTCGATCAACGCGGGAAAGAAATAGGTGCGCCGCTCCGATTTGCCCAGCGTGGCAGGCCGTACCCCATGAATGCGCGTCAAATAGCTGGCCAGATCCCCGATTCCCTTACTGGAGAGGGTGACCACCTCATACCCAGCTCCGCGCAGCCGCCGCAGGTAGTGCCCTTCGGATCCCCCCTCTGGGGTTACAAAGATGGCCAAAGCCCCAGATTGCTCCAGTTGCTGCACAAACTTTGCACCTGAGCCGACCAGCAGCATAGGAAGAACTCCATTACTCGTCTAGGGTTGGACAAGCAGCCCACCTGCGCTCATTGTAACGGGATGGCGCCTGAAGCTGGGGATAGAAGCTGCCAATGGAACCCATAGAATACTGGCTATCTCCCTGTTTTGCAGAAGGGAGCGTAAAGAAGGGTTAAGATACGGGTAACCTGCTTGCAGGTCTCAACCCACAGGTGGCGGACAAAGGCGGATGGATCCCCCTAGTAGGGATGGCCTCCCCGCCACTTACACAGCGACAACAGATGAACCTCATCATGCGACGACGCGAGCTGTTGACCTTGGCGGTGGCCGGGTTGATTACAGCACCCCTCAGCTTAGCAGGAGAGCAAAGAGCAATGGCCCAACAGACTTATCCCTTCACCAAAACCGACGCCGAGTGGCGGCAACTGCTCACCGAAGAGCAATACTATGTGCTGCGCCGAGAGGGCACTGAGCCCCCCTTCCGCAACGCTTACTACGACAACAAGGCCCCAGGTATCTATGTCTGTGCCGGCTGTGGTCAGGAGCTGTTTTCCTCGGCGGCCAAGTACGACAGTGGCACCGGTTGGCCCAGCTTTTGGGAGCCGATTGCTCCCCATGTGATCGGCACCAAGACGGACTGGAAATTGTTTGTGCCCCGCACGGAAGTCCACTGCTCTAACTGCGGTGGGCATCTGGGGCATGTGTTTCGGGATGGCCCCCCACCCACGGGTTTGCGCTACTGCATCAATTCTGCTGCCCTCAAGTTCATCCCAGCCACCGCCTAGAAATCCTCTTGGCTCCAGCTAAAACTGAGCCGCCTGTCTGGGTGAGCCTATGTCGGACTACACGTTCCTGGATGCTGCTTCGATTCTGCTGCGGGAGGGCCTGGAAGCTCTCTTGGTGCTGGTGGCACTGCTGGCCCTTATGAGCAAGAGCGGGCAATCGGCTCAGAAGCGCTGGGTGTGGATAGGGGGATCCGCGGGCTTGCTGGCAGCGGTGATGCTCGGTCTGCTGGTGAAGCTGTTTTTCCAGCAGATGCTCACCCACACGCGACAAGAGGTGCTGGAAGGGATCACCGGGCTGGTGGCAGCAGGTTTGTTGTTCTCGGTCAGCCTTTGGTTGCACCGCCGGGCTGCAGTGGCTTCTTGGCAAACCTTTGTGCGGGAACAGGCGCAGGCGGCACTGGCCACGGGTCAGGTTTTTTCCTTGGCTTTTCTGGCCTTTGTGGCGGTGTTTCGCGAGGGGGCGGAAACGGTGCTGTTTTATGTGGGGTTGGCCTCTTCCCTCTCGGCAAAAGATTTTTGGGCGGGGATCGGCCTGGGATCCCTGGTGTTGGTGGCGGTGGCGATCTTGCTGCTTCAGGTGGGGCTGAAATTGCCGCTGGGAGTTTTTTTCCGGGGCCTGAGTCTGCTGGTTTTCTATTTGGGCTTTAAGTTTTTGGGCAGTGGCCTGCACGCTCTGCAGGTGGCGGACTGGCTGCCCATCACCCCCCTGGTCGGGATCCCAAAGCTGCGCTGGCTGGGCATATATCCCACTTGGCAGACGCTGCTCCCCCAACTGCTGCTGCTGGGAATAGCTTTCGCCTTGTGGGTGAGGCAATGGCTGCGGGCTGATTCTGCTCAGAGGCTTTCTTCGTGAAAAACGCTCTCCAC
>NZ_JANSIC010000051.1:3550-5399 GCF_047461955.1 Synechococcus sp. R55.7 | reverse complement strand
AAAGCAAAGCCTACCGGCAGGGATCCGGCAGGCCGCTGGATTTTGTCGGAGATCCCCAGTAGGAAACCCTGTCGATCGCTACGGAATCGACAGAGAGCATCCACTCTGTGGGGTTCCCGAGAATCAGGTATCGTAGACCCGGCATTCAACAGCATCTGGGTTTTCGGCGCAGTGCTGCTCTAGGCTGCTGGGAGTCCTCGGCTGGTGGCTGCGAGCTGCCAGCACTTCTTCAACTGCGTCCCAGGCCGCACGGCAGTGGGGATCCCCTTCGCCGTACTCAGAGCAGACGTTGCGAGCATTTTCCAGCTCTTTGGCGATCACTTCAGACAGTCCCATGTTCTCAAGCTCCTTTAGACTAGATGGGGCCGGTGGCCCGCTGATATAACCGGTTGACGCAGAACCTGTAGGGATTCGGTGTAACCGAGGATCAACAGGTAAAAACCAGCCGATCCAGATGAGGAATGAGTCCAGGATAATGACCTTGTGCCAACCGAATTGATCAACCGGATACATTACCTATTCTAAACAGGGACACCCGGGGGGTGCAGCTACGCTTTCGCGATCTCTTTGGGATCAGGATGCGCAGGGATCCCTCAGGCCCCAAACAGTTGTTCAATCCGTTGCCGCACCTGCTCTGGGGATCCCTGTTGACGCACTTGACCTTCCGAGAGCAAAATCGCCCCATCTGCCCATTCCAGTTCCGCCAGCCGATGGGTTACCCAGAGGGCGGTGATGCCTTCTTGATCCACCAGTTGCCGGATGCACCGCAGCAAATCCGCCTGGCTGTCGGGATCCAACAGGGCTGTCGGCTCGTCCAAAAGCAGCACCTCGCTGCGCCGGGCCAAAGCCCCTGCCACTGCCACTCGTTGCTTCTGTCCGCCGCTGAGGCCGTGGATGGGCCGACGGATCAGGTGCTTTAATCCGACTTGCTCCAAGGCTGTTTCCACCCGCTGGTGAATTTCCGCCAAGGTCAGAGCCTCTGCTCCCAAGCCAAAGGCCACATCGGCTCCCACCGTGGGCATGAACAGTTGGTGATCCGGGTTTTGAAACACATAGCCCAGCCGACCGCGAATCTCCAGGTGGCCCGAAAGGGGCTGGGGATGGGTCAGGGATCCGGACAACAGTTGCAACAAAGTGGACTTGCCGCTGCCATTGGGCCCCAACAGCATCCACAACTGGCCCTTGGGAATGACAAAACTGCACGCCTGCAAAACCGGCGGACGTTCCGGCCAAGCAAAGGTCAGGCTCTCCACCCGAATGGCCACCTCAGACATGGGGATCCCTTAGCGGCAGAGAGAAAAGGGCTGTCCTCAGCTTTGCAACTGGGCCAAAAAACCGGGACGGGCTCCCATGGGGCTGGCGCCGCCCGACTTGGAAGTCATTTGCACGCCACATAGCTCACCGGTGAGCAGGAACACCTTTTTGCCAGTGCGGTCGCAGGTCAGCTCCAAACTCTGAGGGGATCCACTCTGCAGAGCATTGACGATGCTTTGGTAGGCCCGGTTGGCCGCTTCTTCCTCTTTTTGGTGGACAACGATGGGGGCAGGGTTCCCTTTCAGGAGCAGTTCCAGAGTGTACATGGCTGACCGTTGCGTAGTGGGCCGTGGACAGAAGAGAGGCACCCAGAGGACGCCGTTGGCGACAGCAGGACGAAGTCCTTTTCCAGTATCGCAGGTTGGGCCAGGGTACCGGCAGGCTCAACAAATGACGGGGGAGTTTCTCTCGCCAGATTAGGCCAGGCCGGTGCCGAGAAAAGGCAGCAGGCTAATCAGCAACAGGCCCAACGTGGCCAGGGATCCCGCCAAGAAGGAGAGGGATCGCCCAATGGGAATATCGGCAATGTAGAAAA
>NZ_JANSIC010000051.1:0-3450 GCF_047461955.1 Synechococcus sp. R55.7 | reverse complement strand
ATCGGCAATGTAGAAAAAGTTGTAGAGCAGCCGCGCCAGCAGAAACACCCCACACAGCACAGCTACCCCTTCATCTCCGCTGAGGCCAAAATACCAGGGATCCGAGTGAGGGCCGGTGATGTAGGCGATCAACGCTGCTGCCGCAAACATCCCAAAGGTCTCAAACCCGTTGGCGTGGGCCCAGGTGGCCCGTTGCCCGTAGGGAGGTAGCCTATCGAACATAGCCCGAGGGGCATGCAGGTCGTAGCCGACGCGGGCACGGGCATAGCCCACCACCCCCATGGGCAGATAGACCAAGAGCATGGCTGCCGCAATAGAGAACAGGGGGATAGCTGCGAGAGGAAGGCTTGGCAACATAAGGCAAAAGGACGGTGCAAGATAACAGGGGAGAGGAAGGAGCCCAGCTCGGGCAGGAGCTATTGCCGGGAAAATCAACACCAGAACCATTATCCATCTATCGGGCTGTCTATCCAGGCAGATGCTTGCGTCAGGAAATCTTGCGGATTTGCCGGCGGCGCTCCTCATATTCAGCGCGGGTGATCAAGCCCTGTTTCAACTGGCTTTCCAACTGCTGTTCGGGATCCCGGGCTTCTCGCCCTTCCACACTGGTCCACTCCAGCTCGATCAACTCTCGGTTGAATCGAAAATCGAAATCGGCATTGCTCATGGTCAGGATCCACAGCCCTTCCAGCAAACAAAGGGCGCGTACCCCGTAGCTGAGAATCTGCAGCGGGATGGAAGGAACGAACACCATCAGCCCCGCCACCAAGTAGCCCCAGCCCCAGCGTTGGTGCCCCATATAGAAGCGCTGCAACCCTGGGATCAGCACCCCCAGCATCGCCAGCCAGCCGGCCACCTCGCGGACCAACCGCCGACGTTCCTGTGGGGGCGTATCAGGGCCCCTGCTCTCGGCCATAGACTGCACCAGCTAGATGTGCCATTAAGCTAGCTCAGTTTTGGCCGCACAGGGCTCAGGAACTTGGATCCAACCTCAGAAGATTTTTGAGCAGAATCCTGCCGCCTATACTTGATGGGGGCAGTTCGGGGAAGGAACATGGCAGAGCGGGAGCTATCGGTAGCGATCTTGGCAGCGGGCAAGGGCACCCGGATGCGGTCGCAGTTGCCCAAGGTGCTGCACAAACTGGGATCCCTGTCTTTGATCGAGCGGCTGCTGCGCACGGTGCTAACCTTGAAACCCCACCGCTGTCTGGTGATTGTGGGTTATGAACAGGAGCAGGTGCGCCAAGCCCTGCGGGAGTACCCGGTTGAATTTGTGGAGCAGGCCCAGCAATTGGGCACCGGACACGCCGTTCAACAGCTGTTGCCCGTCCTGGGCGGTTTTCAGGGGGATCTGCTGGTGATCAACGGGGATGTGCCCCTGCTGCGGGCAGAAACCCTGCAAGCTCTGGTGGAGCGCCACCGCCAGATGAACCCAGAGGTAACCTTGCTCTCGGCTCAGGTGGCGGATCCCTATGGCTATGGGCGGGTATTTTGCGATGCCCAACAGCGGGTGCTGGAACTGGTGGAAGAGCGAGACTGCACCCCGGCCCAACGGCAAAATCGCCGCATCAACAGTGGGGTGTATTGTTTCCACTGGCCGGCTCTGGCCCAGGTTTTGCCCCATCTCAACAGTAACAACGCACAGCAGGAGTACTACCTAACAGATGCCGTCAAGCGGGTGGGCAAAGCCATCGCTCTGGATGTTGCCGATCCGCAAGAAATTGTGGGCGTCAACGACCGCCGCCAACTGGCCCAGGCGTACCAGATTTTGCAGGATCGCCTCAAGGAAGCCTGGATGGAAGCCGGGGTCACCTTTGTGGATCCCGATAGCAGCAGCCTCGAGGAAACGGTGGAATTGGCCCCCGATGTGGTGATCGAGCCCCAAACCCATCTGCGAGGGGTGTGCCGCATTGGCTCGGGAACCCGCCTGGGGCCGGGCAGTTGGATCGAGTCCAGCGAGATTGGATCTGGGTGTCACATTCTCTACTCGGTGGTCAGCCACAGCCGCATCGGCAACCACGTCTGGATAGGCCCCTACGCCCACGTGCGCCCCCACAGCCAGATTGGGGATCATTGCCGCATCGGCAACTTTGTGGAAACCAAAAATACCCAGATTGGATCCCACAGCAACGCCGCCCACTTGGCCTACCTGGGCGATGCCAAGCTGGGATCCCAGGTCAACATCGGCGCGGGCACCATCATCGCCAACTACGACGGCCAGCAAAAGCACTTTACCGAAATTGGGGATCGCAGCAAAACAGGCGCCAACTCGGTTCTGGTGGCTCCTTTGCAGGTGGGATCCGATGTCACCATTGCCGCCGGCTCCACCATCCCTGCCCGCTACCCCCTGCCGGATGACTGCTTGGTGATCGCTCGCTCCCGCCCGGTGGTCAAGCCCGGCTGGCGACCCGGGATCCGCTCCTCCCGCCGCCAAGAGCTCCAGCCCATGCCGCCGGGATCCCTCAAGATTTATCCCTTGCGCCTCTTCCCCGGCCAAGATCTCAAGCAGGAACTGGAGCGAGTGGCCCGGCAGCAGCCCTTGCAAGCGGGGTTTGTCCTCAGCGCCGTCGGCAGCCTTAGCCAAGCCACCCTGCGCCTGGCCGACCAAACGGGGGATCACCTGTTGTCGGAACGCCTGGAGATCCTGGCCCTGAGTGGATCCCTGTGCCCTGACGGAGTCCATCTCCATCTCACCGTTGCCGATGCCCGAGGCCAAACCTGGGGGGGACACCTGCGCCCCGGCTGCCTCATCTACACCACCGCCGAAATTGTCCTCGCCGACAGCCCGGAGTACCGCTTCTCCCGTCAACCGGATCCGGCCACCGGCTACTTGGAGTTGCACATCGAACCCGTGGCAGGGGATCCCTGCTGGCCGTCCCCACCCCCCCAACCCCAGCAAAACCAGCAGACAAAACCAGAGGCTGACAACAGCAGGCCGAAAAGCTTACAGTAGTCAACATGAGTTACCTAAAGCTAAAGGGGGCTTGTGAGCGCCAAGCCGAAAGCTTCACGGAACTCATGGACGCTTTGCGGTGTGGCGGGCATGTTACTGGGTTTTCGGACGCAACTCATTCTTAACCGCAAGCAAACAACTCTAGCCGCCCAACACGCTGGGGTAGCCCGCCACGCCTATAACTGGGGCTTAGAAGTCTGTCGGCAAGCCCTGGAGAACCAGCAAAAACTTCCCACCGCCATTGACCTGCACAAGCGCCTAGTGGCCGAGGTGAAGAAAGAACATCGCTGGTACTACCAGGTCTCCAAATGCGCCCCTCAGCAGGCATTACGCAACTTGGAGCAAGCCCTTAAGCGCTGGCGGGGTGGGTTGGGGAAGTTTCCCCGCTTCAAACGCAAGGGAGTGCGAGACAGCTTTTACCTGGAAGGGAGTATTCGCACTTCTGGCAACCGCATCAAGGTACCTATCTTCGGTTGGCTGCGCTGTGCAGAGCTGCT
>NZ_JANSIC010000050.1:10970-13648 GCF_047461955.1 Synechococcus sp. R55.7 | reverse complement strand
GGCACAGCTCACCCATGCTGCTGCCCACTTGCGAGCCTCGATTGACTCGCGGCTAGGTTAAGGGAACGGGGGAGGATGATTGGGTTGCCCTCAGGCACAAATGCGGGGCAAAGGGGCGGGTGCCGAGGTTACCTGCAGCAATCGGGGGATGCGGCTGCTGTCGTAGATGCGAAATTCTTTTTCCAAGATGGCTTTTTCGTCGCGCACCGCCTGGTTCAATACGATGGATCCCTCTGGATCGGAGACGGAACGGTGAAAAGTGCCGGGAGGAATGCGCAAAATGCCTCGGTTCGCTTCCAGGCGCACAATATGGAAGGGATCCCTCCAGCTAAAATTCACCAGGTAAAACGTCCGTCCGCCCCATAGAGCCAGTAGGTTGTCCTCTTGGTGTGGATGCATATAAAACTGCCAATAGCCCTGCGGATTATTGGGGGGACTGATGGCCGGCCCATCGTGGTAAACCAAATCGCGGGCGTTGGATCGCGCAACCGTGATGTCAAAAAAACGCACGCCGGGAGTATCTCGAAATTGATGGAAAGGCAATAGGGCAAACATGGATCTCGACATAGGGACACTTGACCAACGACAGGAAGATAAAGATGATTTCACACTGTTTCGCGTTATTTCGCAGTGTGAAGGGGAAGCTATGTCGTAGTTTAGTCAGGCGCGGCGGAGGGTTCAAACCTGAGATAGCATCACATCTATGCGCAGATCGAATAGATGGGATCCATGAACATCTCGCAACTGCAAACCCTGGTGGCTGTGGTGGAGCGGGGAAATTTCAGCGATGCTGCCCTGCAATTGCACATTTCCCAGTCGGCGGTGAGCCGGGCCATTGCCAGCCTGGAGGAAGAACTGGGGGTGACCCTGTTGGTGCGCGGTCGCTTTGGGGCGCGCCTGACGCCGGTGGGGGAGCGACTGCTGCGCCATGTTCGCAAAATGCTGCAACTGCGGGAACAAATGGATTATGAGGCCAACCTGGAAAAAGGGTTGCGGGGGGGAAATGTGCGAGTTGCCGCTTTTCGCAGTGCTGCAACCCATTTGCTGCCGCCGGTGATCGCCCGCTTCCGCCAACAATTTCCCCAGATTACCCTCACCCTTACAGAGGAAGATCCGGCCACTGTTGAACATCTGTTGCGATCGGGCCAGGTGGATATTGGTCTATTGCCTCTGCCGCGGGCTGGTGAGGATCTACAGACGTGGGAGATCGCCCGCGATGAGTTCATTGTGTTGGTTCCGCTGAGTTTTGGGCCCCTGCCGGAAACCCTGACCTGGGAGGATCTTTCCCGTTTTTCCTACATTCTCTACAACTACGCCGAATGCACCACCGCGGTGCGGAACCACTGGGAAGCCGCTCACCAAACCCTCAAGGTGGCCTACTTGGTGAAGGAAGACTCCACCATTGTGAACATGGTGGCACAGGGTCTGGGGGCTGCCATCTTGCCCCGCTTGGCCGCCATTCCCATTCCCGAAGGGATCCAGATCCGCCGGCTGCCGATCCCACTGGAGCGGGTGATCGGGGCTGCCGTTCTGGCCTCTGCGCTGCATCCGCCTGCAGTATTTGCCTTCCTGGAAGCCTTGCGGGGAAACCCATCCCAGTTGCCAAGTTAACATTGCATCGGGAGTACAAGGCAGCTTTGTTGACACCACGCTCATCCATCCAGTGACGCAAGCATTGGTTGCGGACAAACTGGGCAGGGCCTCATCCAAGGCTTGGTATGGCGCTGGAGCGGCGTTGAGGAGTTTGGCTTCCCTGACCAGCATGGGTTTATTTCATTGCAGGTCTATATCATTGCAGGTCTATAGTCATTTCAAACTAGATTGAGACACCCCCGCTGCTGCCCAAACGTTCCACGCCGCTTCCACAATCACCTTTAGATCCTGTCCCAGAGGGAGAAAGGAGCTAGGAAGCAATGCAACGGAAATGTTTCATTCCTGTTTAAAATGACAACAACAGGGCAAAAACTGTCCTGGAAGGACGGGGCTTTAGACCCAGTTTTTGGGTAACGCAGTGAAAATCGGCGGCCAATGTACGTTGGGGCAAGGCCAGCAGATCCTCCCCCGCCAATTTTTGAAAAGACTTGCCCACCCCAGTTACCTTGCCCTTCAAGTGCGATCACTACCCTATCTCCAATCGCGCCGAGGAGATAGAGTTCTCCAGCCGTTGAAAGGGGTGGCGGGAATTACAACGGTTTTTTGCCCAAACCACTTTCTATTGCCCAGCGGGCCAGTTCTGTGCGGTTGTGCAGGCCGGTTTTGCCCAGCATGTTGCTGACGTGGCTTTCAACGGTGCGCTGGCTCACCCCAAGAACTTCGGCAATCTCGCGGTTGGACAGGCCCCTGGCCACGTACTGGATCACCTTGGTTTCCGTTGGCGTAAGTTCAATTTCCCGATCCAGTTTTATGACCGGCTGAATGCCCACATTCTGCACTTGTAACAGGCGCTCGGTATGTCTGAGAGAAGACTCCACCTGCGCCACCAATTCTTCCGGCTCAAAGGGCTTGACCATGTAAACATCTGCCCCTGTGGTCAGGCCGCGCACCCGATCCGCCGTCTGCCCACGCGCCGACAGAAAAATCACAGGTATCCAGTCCGTAGCACTGTTGGAGCGAATGGTTTCCACAAAGGTGTAGCCATCCATCTCCGGCATCATCACATCGCAGATGATCAGGTCTGG
>NZ_JANSIC010000050.1:0-10870 GCF_047461955.1 Synechococcus sp. R55.7 | reverse complement strand
CAAAGGTGTAGCCATCCATCTCCGGCATCATCACATCGCAGATGATCAGGTCTGGTGTGAAATGGCGCATCGCTTCCAACCCCTCCAGACCGTTGCTCGCCGCCACCACTTCGTAGCCGCGAAACTCCAAGTAATCCTTTGCCAGAAGGATCAAGTTCGGATCGTCGTCGATGAGCAACAGTCGCTTCGGGTTGTCCACGGTTTACCTTTTGAGCGCTAAGCTAAAAAAGCGCTAAGCTAAAAAGTTTTAGGTGAAGAAATACAGAACTCCTGTTTTTGTGACCTTCACTGTAGGGAAACGACTCTTGAGTACCACCCTTTTGCTTGCTCAATTGGGGAGCAGCCTATGGTAACTGTGCCCTACCTCTAGTCTCTAGGATATCACACATGGAAGAAGTGGAAGTATTCACTTGCGAAATGCTGGCAACAGTATCTCTACGGAATTTAGGAGCCCTGGCTGGTAACCCTATCCCACAAACCTGGCAGAGCTGGCCTCTGCTCTGAAATCGCAGTGCCCAACACATAACCGCAATCTACCCAAAAATTTGTATCTCGTGTGTCTATATATCACATACCTATATGCTTAAGTACCGATATATCTAACATCTGCTATCTATTCAAGTGCCCGTACGTCTTCTGGCTGGGGTTTCCAGGTAGGCAGGCGGGCAGAGCTGATGGAGAATGGAAGAAAGCCTGCGCTTTAACGACAGCCGACATGGGGAGAACGGGTGGAAAAGGGCACACTGGTGGAGTTTCGTTACAATAACGACCGTGTGTTGGCAGTGGTTCAGGGCACCGAGGGCAAGAAGAACCTACTGCTGGGGGTGCCTTCTGGGCAGGTTCATAGTGTTCACCCTCGCCAGATTACCTTTGCTTTGAACGGGGGATCCAGCTTCACGGCTTCCGACATTCCCGGCTTTTGGCAGGCGGTGCAAGCAAAGTTGGATCCCGAAAGCTTGGCGCTGGCCTGGGAACTGGTGCAGGAGGAGCGGCGGTCTCTGAGCTTGGCCGAAATGGCTCAGCTGTTGTTTTCTGATGATTCTCCGGTCTCTACCTATGCCGCCTATCGCCTCTTGAGCGAGGATCGCACCTACTTCAAGCAAAAGGGGGAAAGCTACGAACCCCGCACTCCGGCTCAGGTGAAGGAGATCCTCCATCAAATGGCCGTTGCCCAACAACGGCAGCAGGAACAACTAGAGTTTGAGGCCCATCTGCGAGAGGCTCTGGCTCATCCCGGCCAAGGGTATCCCTGGACTCCTGCCGAGCGGGCCCGCCTGGAGGTGCTGGAACGCCTGGCCTTACAGGGAGCGGCGGCAGCCATTCGCAGCCACGAGGATCTCTCTTCCAATCTCAACCCGTCGGATCGGGAACGGGCCTCGCAACTGCTGGAGCTGATGGGGTTTCCTGACACTCCGCAGGGGGCCTTTGAGGCTTTGGTGGCTCTGGGGCTGTGGAGCCGCCACGAGAACCTGGCCCTGCGCCTCACCGGGATCCCAACCCAGTTCCCGAAGGCGGTGGAGCGATACACCCAAGCCCTGCTCAGCCAGCCTCCCTCTTTCTGGGATCCCCATCTGCGGCGGGATCTCACCCACCTCCACACCTACACCATCGATGATGCCAGCACCCGCGACATTGACGATGCCCTCAGCGTCGAGTTCTGGTCGGATGACGCGGTGAAGCTCTGGATCCACATCGCTGATCCCAGTTGTTGGGTGCAGTGGGGGGATCCCCTCGATTTGGAAGCCCGCAAGCGTGGCACCAGTGTCTATTTGCCGGAGCGGGTGATCCCGATGTTCCCACCGGAGTTGTCCACTGGCCCGATGAGCTTGGTGCAGGGAGAGGTGCGGCCTGCCCTTAGCTTTGGCATTCTACTGGGATCCGACGGCCAGATCCGCGATTCCAAGATTTGCCTCAGCCAGATCAAAGTGACCTACCGCCTCACCTACGAAGATGCCGATGAAATGTTGGAGTTGGGGGCAGAGGCTCAACTGACAGCCATTGCCCGGGCAGCCCAGTGGCGTTATGCCTGGCGGATGGCTCAAGGGGCAATCCAAATTGGCTTGCCCGAGCAAGATATCAAGGTCATCGACGAGATCCCCCACCTCCGGGTAATCGAGGATACTCCTGCGCGGCAGATGGTGGCGGAAATGATGGTGCTCACCGGCGAGGTGGCGGCCCGCTTCGCCAGCCAAAATGGGATCCCGGTGCCCTATCGTCTGCAGCCGGCTCCCGACTTACCTCCTCCCGAAGTGCTGGATAGGTATCCCCAGGGGCCAGTTCGGTCTTTTGCCATCATGCGCTGTCTATCGCGGGCGGAAGTAGCCACCCAGCCGGGGCGACATACAGGGCTGGGGCTTGAGGCCTACTGTCAGGTTACCTCCCCGATTCGGCGCTACCTGGATTTGGTGGCCCATTACCAGATCAAGGCTTTCCTGCGCGGGGATCCCTTGCCGTTGACGGAGGCGGATGTGCAGCAGCTGCTGCTGGGGATTGAGCCGGGCACCGCTGAGGCCAACCAGGTGGAGCGGAAATCCAAGCGCTATTGGAGCATCGAATACCTGCGCCTGCGACCGGGGCAAATTTGGCGGGCTCTGGTCTTGGGCTACCTGCGCGAGCAGGAAAACTTGGTGTTGGCCATGCTGGATGAGATTGCCTTTCGGGTGCCGGTGCGCCTAGAACGCCAGATTCCTCTGGGGGCTTGGATCGAGTTGGAAGTTGTGCAGGCGGATCCCCGTGCGGACGTAATTGAGCTGCGCGAGGTGGGACGAGAGGCTGCCATGGGCGGATAGATATGCCTTGACCTGTCGCTCACCCAATCTGCGTGGATAGCTGATACAACAGAGGGGGAAGTCTCAAAAGTCTGGATCGTGAATTTTCTTTAGGGGGGATCCCATGACTGCACGACCTTCCGGCCCACCTCCAATCGTCTACATTCTTTTGTTCGCGATACTGGGAGGCGGCGGCTGGTATGCCTATCGTTCCGGCCTGTTGGACTCATTCCTGAATAGAGAGAACACGCCTCCTATCCCCAACCCCCCTCAGGTCCAGGTACCCAACCCGCCTGCCAACGCCGTTAATCTGGATACTTCTCTGCCCAACCCAGCAGTGCTCCAGGTGGATGGCAGCGTCACGATGATCCGGATCGTCTTGGCCCTGAAGGGAGGCTACACCCAGCGCAACCCCGGCATTCCCCTCACCTATGGGATCCCAGATGGCAAGCCCAATGGATCCAATGCCGGCCTGAAGGCCCTGATGGAAGGTCGCATCCAGATGGCCGCTAGCTCCCGCCCCCTCAATGCCAGCGAAGTGCAGGCGGGTCTACAGGCGATCCCGGTGGCCAAAGATGCCCTGGCGGTGGCGGTGGGGGTGAACAACCCCTACAAAGGAGGACTGACGCTGCAGCAATTGGCCGATATCTTCCAGGGTCGGATCACCAATTGGAGCCAGGTGGGCGGCCCGGATCGGCGGATTCGGGTCCTCAATCGCGCCCCCCAGAGCGGCACCTACAGCGTTTTCCAAGAGCTGGTGTTATTGGGGTCGCCCTTTGCTCCCGATAACCCTCCCTACTTCACCACCGCCACAGAAGATGTCACCACCCCGCTGCTGCGGGCTTTGGGAGAAGATGGCATCACCTACAGCACTGTCGATCAGGTGCAAAACCAGCAAACGGTGCGGATTGTGCCCATCGACGGCCAGATGCCCACCCGTGAGGCCATCCAGAGGGGCAGCTACCCCTTGGCGCGGAATGTGTTTTTGGTGGCACCTCAAAGAACCAGCCCTGTGGTGGCCGACTTCATCAACTATGCTCTTTCGGATCAAGGCCAGCAAATCATTGGCCGCACCGAGTTCATCCCCCTCCGATAGCAACCCACAAGTAGGACTGAGATAGCCGCTGACAGCAAGCGCAGCGCGGTTCCTCTGCTTTTCCAGAAGACGTCTTCTACCTGCTTTTAGATGTCGTGATTATTCTAAGACACTGTACCCACACCTAAAACGGTGAATATGCCAGGCCAAAAGGCTTTTCTCAGTAAACCAGGCGTCTTGCCCTAACCTGAAAGACTATAGATTTCTAACAAGCTCAACTTTTCAATTCTCTCGGCGCACAGCGCTCTCATGCCACTTGCCCAACACCCTGTCGGATAGAGCACTCAAGGAAATGAAGATCAGGATCCCCAAGCCGGTGACCAAGATCAAGGCCGCAAACATGCGGGGCACCTGCAGGTTGAAGCTGGAGATCAAGATCTGGTAGGCGATCCCGGCCCGCTGCCCGCCAGTACCAGCGACAAACTCCGCCACCACCGCCCCAATCAAAGAGAGGCCACCGCTGATGCGCAGGCCCCCCATGAAATAGGGCATGGCACTGGGTAGCCGCAAGTAGATCAACGTTTGCCAGCGGTTGGCCTTGTACAGTTGGAACAGGTTGAGCAGGTTGTGATCGACGCTGTTCAGCCCCAGAGTGGTGTTGGAAAGAATCGGGAAAAAAGCCACAATCCAGGCGCACACCACCATCGCGGCAAAGGTGTTGTTGCGCAGCCAAATGATGATCAGCGGTGCGATGGAGACAATGGGCATCGTCTGTAAAATCACCGCATAAGGGAAAAAGCTGCGCTCGATCCATTTGCTCTGGGTGAACACAATCGCGACCAAAAGCCCCGATACTGTGGCAGCCAAAAAGGCCACCACCGTAATTTGCACAGTGATCAACAGGGAAGGAAAAAGCGTTCCCCAGTCGCGGATGAGGGTTTGCACCACCAAAATCGGCCCCGGCAAGAGGTAGTGGGGCACTCCCGTTACCCGCACCGCCACTTCCCAGCCCACCAAGAAGAGGATCCCGACGATAAGGGGGGCAATCACTTCCAGGTTGAACCAACGGCCCAGATTCAACCCCTTTGCAGGCACCCCTGAGCCGGCACTCGGTATGTCTGCCTCATCCGTGGGTTGGGATCCGAGTTTTTCTCCAACTGCGCCGGTCAGCTTGGGCAGAGACCAATCTGGCCAATGGAGAGGCCAGCTCTCCCCCAAGCCAACAAGGGATCCCAGCCAACGGCGCCATGGCTCGAGAAGCTGGACAAACAGGTCGAACATATCGTGAGGTTGGGGCATCAAGGGACTTACGCAACAGAGAGAACACCGCTAAGCCAGGGATCCCATCAGCGCAAACGTCCAGCAGAGAGGGGGCGCAAATAGGGGGGATCCTGAGCTGAGCCGTGCATGGCCTCGTGCAGACGGGCCGACACTTCACGGCAGTAGTTGTTGTAAAGGGAAGAGGTGCGAAAGTCTTCCGAGCGGGGATAGGGCGCATCGATGGGAATATCGGCTATCACCCGCCCTGGGCGAGCCGCCATCACCACCACGCGGTTGGACAGGTAGACGGCCTCGTAAATGTTGTGGGTAACAAAGATCACCGTCCAGCGCTTTTCTTGCCACAGCTCCAACAGGTCGCTGTTCAACTTGCTGCGGGTGATTTCATCCAGAGCTCCGAAGGGTTCATCCATCAGCAACACCTGCGGCTTGGTTACCAGGGCGCGAGCAATGGAAACCCGCATGCGCATGCCGCCCGATAGCTCGCGGGGAAAACTGCGCTCAAACCCCCGCAGGCCCACCAGTTGCAGAGCTTCCAAGACATCTCGATTGGCTTTTGGCTTGGGCTCACCTGCCAACTTTAAGGGTAGCCCCACATTGTCCATCACCGTCGCCCAAGGCATAAGGGCCGGTTCCTGAAACACAAAGGCCAACTTGGGTTCCCCTTGGGGAGCATCCTTCTCAAGATTTTGCCCCCATTCGATAGAGCCTGTGGTCAGATGCCCCAGACCTGCCACCAACCGTAGCACTGTGCTTTTCCCACAGCCGGATGGCCCCACCAAGCTAACGAACTGCCCTTCTTGGATGGTCATATTCATGTCCTGCAAAGCCACCGTGCCATTGGAATAGACCTTGCTGACATGGTTGAGGGTAATGACAGGGGTGGGCATGGCTGGCAATTCCCGGAGCAGAGGAAGCACACACTTTCAAAATAACCCTCTCTGCCGCCTCTGCTTGGTAGGCGTAACTACAACTCTTTCCCTCAGAACCGGTTTCCAGAGAGTTTCTCACGGAAAGCTTGCGATGACCCAAATCGGAGCAGCAAGTCGGTATGATGTTGCCGACCACCCTCTGGCCAAGGAACACATGGGATCCCCATTTAAACCGGTTGCAGGTGCTGTTACAGCCCCGCGAGGATTTCGAGCCGCTGGAGTGGCCGCTGGCCTCAAGCCCTCAGGAGCTGCGGATCTGGCTTTGATCGTTTCCGAGTGCGATGCGGTTGGGGCAGGCGTTTTTACCACCAATCAGGTCAAAGCAGCCTGTGTTACCTACAACCAAGGGATCCTCGCCCAACAGCAGCCGGTGCGGGCCATCCTCTGCAATGCCGGGCAAGCCAACGCCTGTACCGGAGAAGAAGGAGAGCGCAACAACGCCCAACTGGCCCTCTGGGTGGGAGAACGGTTGGGGATCCCGGCCCATCAGGTGCTCACGGCCTCCACAGGGGTCATCGGGCGACAACTGGAAATGCCGAAAATCCAAGCAGCCCTGCCTGGCCTTATCGACAGCCTCTCTCCAGAGGGGGGGGAGAGCGCCGCCCGCGCCATCATCACCACCGACTTGGTGACCAAAAGCGTTGCCCTGCAAGCTGAGATCGACGGGTACACCGTCAGGGTCGGGGGCATTGCCAAGGGATCCGGCATGATCCACCCCAACTTGGCCACGATGCTGGCTTTTTTAACCTGCGACGCGGCTGTGGATCCCCGCCTGTGGCAGCAGATCCTCAAGCAAGCTGCCGACCTCAGCTTTAACCAAATCACGGTGGATGGGGATACCAGCACCAACGACATGCTCTTGGCCCTGGCCAACGGCCAAAGTGGGATCCCAACCCTGCAAGCCGGCACAGAAGCTGCCCAGACTTTGGCGGAGATGGTCAACCAAGTTTGCATTCATCTGGCTAAGGCCATTGCCCGCGATGGGGAAGGAGCTACCAAGCTGCTGGAAATTCGGGTGTGTGGGGCTGTGGATGATGGGGCAGCCCGGCATATGGCCCGTGTGATCGCCAGCTCTCCCTTGGTGAAGGCGGCAGCTTTTGGCAACGATCCCAACTGGGGACGGGTGGCAGCCGCCGCCGGCCGAGCCGGGATCCCCTTCGACAGCCGCCGGTTGGATATCCGTCTGGGGGATTTTCTGCTCATGCAGGCGGGAATGCCCCTGGCTTTCGATCGCAAGGCAGCCTCTGAGTACTTGAAAGGGGATCCGGTGACCTTTACCGTGGATCTCCATCAGGGATCCGGCCAGGGCGTGGCCTGGGGCTGCGATCTCAGCTACGATTACGTGCGCATCAACGCCGAATACACCACCTAACGGGGGATCCCAGCCATGACCACCGAATCGAACGCAAATAACGGCTTTTCCACCGAAGCCCAAGCGGCTTTGGCCAAAGAAGCGAGGCTTTCCCTATCCGGTTGGCAGCAAGAGGTGAGTCGAGGCTTAGAGTTTGGCCTCGAGGCAGCAGCCAGCATCGGCGATCGCTCCATCCCCACCTTTTCCCGTGGCGAATTGCCCCATTATGCCGGCATCAACACCTTCCTCAAGGCTCCCTACCTGGAGGATGTGCGCAAAGTTGGGGAGTACGATGTGGCAGTGGTGGGTGTACCCCACGATTCCGGCACCACCTATCGGCCCGGCACTCGCTTTGGCCCACAGGGGATCCGGCGCATTTCCGCTCTGTACACCCCCTACAACTTTGAGTTTGGCGTCGATCTGCGAGAGCAGATCACCCTCTGCGATGTCGGCGATATTTTTACGATCCCGGCCAACAACGAAAAATCCTTCGACCAAATCTCCAAAGGGGTAGCTCACATTTTCGGGTCTGGCGCCTTTCCCGTCATCCTGGGCGGGGATCATTCGATTGGCTTTCCCACGGTGCGGGGGATCTGTCGCCACTTGGGGGACAAGAAGATGGGCATCATCCACTTCGACCGCCATGTGGACACCCAAGAAACCGACTTGGATGAGCGCATGCACACCTGTCCTTGGTTTCATGCCACCAACATCCGCAACGCACCGGCCCACAACCTGGTGCAACTGGGCATTGGTGGCTGGCAAGTGCCACGGCAAGGGGTGAAGGTGTGCCGGGAGCGGGCCACCCACATCCTCACCGTTACCGACATCACCGAAATGGGCTTGGATGCAGCCGCCGATTTCGCCCTCGAAAAAGCCCTAGACGGCACCGATTGTGTGTACATCAGCTTCGATATCGACTGCATCGATGCCGGCTTTGTACCCGGTACAGGCTGGCCAGAGCCGGGTGGGCTGCTGCCGCGGGAAGCGCTCTACTTGCTCAAGCGCATTGTGCGGGAAGCACCGATCTGTGGCCTGGAGGTGGTGGAAGTCTCTCCCCCCTACGACATTAGCGATATCACAGCTCTAATGGCCACCCGAGTTATTTGCGATACGCTGGCCCATTTGGTGGTATCTGGGCAACTGCCGCGCCGAGAGAAGCCCGCCTACATCCACCCGGAGGCGACGCCAGAAATGGCCGGCGACTGGAGGTAAGAGATGCACGAGACCGACATGACCCGCGCCTTGATCCAAACACTACGTGACTGGTGGCAAAGTCAGCCGGGACAGCCTCAGATCGCTCGGGTGCACCTGGTGGTAGGACAGTTCACCTGTGTAGAGCCGGCCAGCCTAACCTTTGCCTATGCCGCACAAACCCAGGGTACTTTCCTACAGGGATCCCAGTTGGTCATCCGGGAAACGCCGCTCATTGCCTATTGCCATCCCTGCGGCCAAGAGTACAAGCCAGAGATAGGCCGGCGCTATGCTTGCCCCAACTGCGGATCCCCGATGGAAGAGATTCGCTCGGGCCGAGAGCTGAAAATTGACTACATCGAAATTGACTACATCGAATGTTCAACAAACTTCACCCCACCGGCGCAACCAGAAGTCGCCTAGGCCGCTCCAAAGCTAAGTCCCAGAAGGACAGCTGCTCCCAAGCTGAGGATGAACATCAAGCCGGCAGGCATTAACGTTCGGGTTTTGCGGTAGCGCAGGGCGAATACGATAGATCCCAGCACTGTCGTCCCCAGGCCCAAGCCCAGCCCCCAGCGGGGATCCACCCCCAGCAGCCCATAGCTGACTCCGCTGAGGGCGGCCCCAACCAGCCCCCCGATGAGAGACTTGGAGCTTTTGCCTTTGCTATAGCCGATTGCTCCGCCCACCAAAAGCAGTGCCCCGTAGACCAGCAAGGTGATTTGTGCGGCCAGCATGATGGGAAAACCTTGTCCTCTCTAGGTTTAATCCACGAGGATATCGCGAATCAAGGGCAAGCGAATGCTGATGTAGCGATTGAGAATTGAGGCATCGACACTGCTGAGGGCGTGTTTTTTCTGACAGGCGCTCAGAAGCAGGTTCACCAAGTCATCGTCACGCTTTGTGAGCCAATCTGGCCTGCCAATCTCGCTGACCAAAGACCAAAACTGGCGTACCATTTCAGGAGTCATGGCATCCATTTTGTGGAGATAGGGGCTGAACTGCAAAAGAATGGTCTAGGCCATCGATTCGATTCTAGAAAAAAGACCTCATCCCCGAGGACAATATTTCAGCTCCGTCACAACTTAGGATAAGATGTTATGCTTTCCCACAAAGCTCAGCAAGCAGTGCCCCTTCTGGCTTTGTGAGGATCTTAGGAAGGTAAACTGGCAACTCCTGACATATATCAACATTAGGCGTTAAAAAACGATGATTCCTGTCAAAATCTCGACATCAGCATCAGAAGGTTCACAAGCCCCCTTATCCAAGCTGTAAGACAGGGAATCTGGGCGAGCAGGGGCTAGCGCAAGGCGTACTGTAACCTATAGGCTCCTTCTTCTCGTGGCTTATGGGTGTTGGCCCGCAGGGTATAAGTGCCGGTGCGGGGCAGAAAGGCAATCATCAGAGCATCGGTTCCACCCCCTTGGTCATCATCCCAAGCCCTGACTTCTCCACTGGGATCCAGCAGCTGCAAAAAGGCATCGAAATCGGAGCTGGTCATGGAAGCGATCAGGATCTGGCCGGCGCGGGCGGCAATGGGATATTCGTCCATCCAACTGCCATCCTCGGGATGCTGAAGGGATCCCTCCTGCAGACGGCCCGATAGGCTTTCCTGCCAATCTACCTGGGTGAGGATATAGGTGAGCCGGTAGTTGCCGGTGGATTCCGGCTCAAAGCTGGTGGCCCGCAGGGTGTAGGTGCCTCCCTCCGGCAGACGCACTGCCAACAGGGCATTCACATCCAGGCCAGAGTCATCGTCAAAGCCAATCACCCGCCCTTGACCGTCCACCAGCTCCAGATAAGCATCAAAATCTTCGCTCTCTAGGGCCGCAATTAAAATCTGTCCCGGCTCAGCGGTGACGGGGATCCCATCCCAAAAGCTGCCGTACTGGCGGCTGACTTGATCTCCCACCTCCAGCGCTCCCGTCACGGTTTGGCTGCCTCTCCACAGAGCAGAACGGGTCAGCGCAGATCCCACCGGCAAGCCTCTCTCTCCCACCCGATCCAGCAGCCGACAGCCGCCGGCCAACCCCAATGCCACCAGAGCCAGAGTCAAACGGGATCCCCAACGGCGAGGAGATGCGCAAGAACGATACCAGCTCAACATCGGAAGGGATCCCTTTCTAAAGAATGGCCACTGTGGACTGATCCTACCCCCTGATTGATTGAGCGAAAAGTTGGCCAGAGACGACAACTTCTGCCGAACTTCATGCTGAGTTTTGAGATTGTTGGCTTGCCCCTTCCTTGCTGTTTCAGCCGAGAGCAAACTGTTGGCCTACAGGGTTTCCCAAGCTTGCAAGACGGCTTCTAG
>NZ_JANSIC010000049.1:11991-13649 GCF_047461955.1 Synechococcus sp. R55.7 | reverse complement strand
AGCACGGCATTCACACTTTGGTGTACAGTCCCCTCTGCCGAGGTCTGCTGAGCGGACGGATGACGCCACAAACCACCTTCCCTTCAGGGGATATGCGCGCCGGGATCGATCCCAAGTTTGTTGAACCGCGCTACTCCCAGTACCTAAAAGCGGCAGAGGCATTGAGCCGGTTTGCTCAGGATCGCTATGGCAAGACCTTGGCCCAGTTGGCGGTGCGCTGGCTGCTGGATCAACCGGGGGTGAGTGTGGCGCTGTGGGGGGCACGCAAGCCCTATCATCTGGAGGCAATATCCGGCCTTTGGGGCTGGTCGTTGGATGCGGAAGCGATGCAGACCATCGAGGATATTTTGCAAAGGTATGTTCCCGAGTCCATTCCCCCCAGCTTTATGTCCCCGCCTGCCCGCGCTGCCTAGTTGTTGCTTTCTGTTCCCTTGCCGTTTGCGTTAGCGGTGGGGAGCACTTTGTCGCCGGGATCCCAGTCCTACGATTGAGTTTGGCAAAAAATGGGATGTAGAGCCCTGTCCTACCGCTACATAACTGGCCAGTAGGGCGAGGGGGCTGTTAACCACGGGAGAACAAAGATGGCCATCCCAGATGCATTCGCGTCAGCAGTGCGGAGCACTTTGACCCATAAAGCAGACAGGCCAAGGGATCCGGCTGACCAGAATGGGCCCACAGTGCCTTCTCAGGCGGGATCCCTGATTCTCCAGGTGGGGGGCATGAGTTGTGCCGGCTGCGTCCGCACTGTCGAGCAGGCTCTACTGAGACAGCCGGGGGTGGTCAAGGCCAGCGTTAACCTGGTTACCGAGTCGGCCCTTGTGGAGTTTGCCCCTGGGATCCGGCCCGACCCGCAGCACCTGGCCCAGATTTTGACAGAGGCAGGGTTTCCCAGCCGCTACAGTTCAGAGGGTGAGGCCCTCTCCGGCGGGAGTTCCGTTCGCGTCAGCGGTGCGGAGCACTCTCAAGATCCCTCTTCCCCTCCCGGTGGGTGGGAAGAAGCCTTGGATGTGCCTGCGGATCCCCTCTCTCGGCAGCGACAGCAGACCCGACACCACATTCGCCAAGCGCTCACCGCCGCTTTTTTGCTGCTGATTTCTGCCGCCGGACACTTGGATCTCTTCGCCCGTCTGGGCTTGCCCCTCCTTAATGATGTCTGGCTGCACTGGGGCTTGGCGACCTTGACTTTTGTCGGCCCAGCTCGCGGCATTGTCCTGGATGGTTGGAGAGGGGCGCGGCGGCTGGCCCCCAACATGAACACCTTGGTTACCTTGGGATCCGGATCGGCCTACCTGGCCAGTCTGGCGGGGTTGTTGGCCCCTCAGGTGGGCTGGGAGTGCTTTTTCGACGAGCCCGTCATGATGCTCAGCTTCATCCTGTTGGGACGGGCCTTGGAACAGCACAGCCGCCTGCGGGCGGCCAGCAGCCTGCAATCGCTGGTGAGCTTGTGTCCCAGTTTGGCTCGGCGGGTTCAGCCTGCAGAGAAGGCGGGATCTCTGGCTTCCAGCCCAGAGGGGAACCTGGATCTGGGATCCCAAACCGGAGAATGGTGCCCTGTCGAACAGGTGCGAGTGGGGGATTGGCTCCAAGTGCGGGCCGGCGAACAGATCCCGGTGGATGGAGAAGTCATTGCCGGCCAGGCCACGGTCAACGAGGGGATG
>NZ_JANSIC010000049.1:0-11891 GCF_047461955.1 Synechococcus sp. R55.7 | reverse complement strand
CCCATCTGCATCTGGGTGACCATCCCCCTCACCCCACACCCCTGCTCAGCAGCCTCAAGATGGCCATTGCCGTTTTGGTGGTGGCCTGCCCCTGTGCTTTGGGATTGGCTACGCCGATGGCCATCCTGGTGGGTACTGGCTTGGGAGCCGAGCGGGGCTTGCTCATCCGAGGGGGAGATGTTCTGGAGAAAGCCCATCGCTTGCAAACGGTGGTCTTCGACAAAACCGGCACCCTCACCCAAGGGGATCCCCACCTGACGGACTGTCTCAGCCTTGACCCCTCCCTGGATCCCAATCGCCTACTCCAACTGGCGGCCACAGTGGAAAGCGGCACTCGCCATCCGCTGGCGCAAGCCATTTTGCAAGCCGCCCGCACCCAGGGTTTGCCGTTGCTCTCCGCCGGCGAGTTTCAAACCCAACCGGGGATAGGAGTCGCCGCCCAAGTGGAAGGGCAGGAAGTGGTGTTGGGATCCCTGGATGGGCTGGCTGCTTTGGGGATCCCAATTTCCCCAGAGGCGCAGGCCCAGGCCGAGGCGCTACTGGCAGCCGGCAAAACGGTGGTGGGCGTGGCTGTAGAGGGATCCCTGGTGGGGCTGCTGGCAGCACAGGATCCCTTGCGGCCCGATGCGCAGGCAACGCTGCAACAGCTCCGGAAAATGGGCCTGCAGGTGGTTTTGCTAACCGGCGATCGGGCGGAGGTGGCCCACCAGGTGGCTGAGGCTCTGCAAGTGCCCGGGATCCGCGTTATCGCCGAGGTTCACCCGGCAGACAAAGCTCAAGTCATCCGCGACCTGCAGACCCAAGGCCAGAGAGTTGCCATGGTGGGAGATGGCATTAACGACGCTCCGGCTTTGGCCCAAGCCGATGTGGGCATCGCCCTGCACTCAGCCACTGATGCGGCCTTAGAAACCGCCGATATCATCCTCATGCGCAACCGCCTCTGGGATGTGGTGGAAGCTATCCGCCTCAGCCGCGCCACCTTCCGCAAGATCCAGCAGAACCTCCTCTGGGCCTTTGGCTACAACCTGGTAGGGATCCCGGTGGCAGCAGGCGTGCTCCTACCCCCCTTTGGCATTGGGCTTAGCCCGGCAATCGCTGGGGGTCTCATGGCCTTGAGTTCCCTCAGTGTAATCCTCAATTCACTCCTTTTGAGGCGAACTTTTGTACCCCGTAGATCTTCGAGTAGCCGCAGCTAAAAAAGTGTTAAAAATTACGAATGACTAAGTATCGATCGTTAAGTCTTCCGAGGTTTTACCGAGCTTCTGACACAATTTCCGCTGCGTCCAAGCCAAAAATTCGGCAACTTCGATTACATTTGATTAAAAAGATTAATCCGCTTTAACTTTTGAGGATTTGGTTGTAAGATTAGGCCGAAACCAAGCTGTAAGCGCATCTTCTGGTTTCTTGCTTAGCAAAGCAAAAACCGTGAAAATACTGAGAAAGCGCATCTTGCAGCGGTGAAGGGAGCAAAAGTATGGCGATGCTTGGAGATCTTCAGGAATTTTCCTTATGCGACCTGTTGCATTTAATGGAAAAGGGTAAGAAAGCAGGGCAATTATCCATCTGGGCACCCAATGGCATTCAGCGGATTTGGTTTTACCAAGGTCGGGTGGTCGCCGCCCTCACCCCTGAAGAAAAGCATCGTTTGGAAAGCCTGCTGACGCGCTTTGGCTTGGTGGACGAGCAGGTGGTCAGCCAGTTGGTCGCTAGGGGCTTGGAGGAGCCTCTGGGGCGTTGCCTGCAGCGGCAAGGGTTGATCTCGCCCGTAGATTTGGCCAAGCTCTTTCGCCATCAACTGCAAACCGGCCTCTACAGCCTCTTTGCCCTCGAATCCGGCCAGTTCAGCTTCCTGCCCAACGTGCCCATGCCCTACCGAGAAATGACCGGCCTCAGCAAAAGCGCCACCGCTGCCGTCCTGGAAGCCCTGCAGCAGCTCAAGCTGGAGCAGCGCCCCGAAAAAGACCTGCCCGAACCCGATAGTTGCTTTTGGCGTACCAGCACCGAACTGCCTCTGTTCAAACTTTCTGCGCTGGAGTGGGGGATCCTGGAGCAGGTGTCGCCTTCTCGCAAGCTGACGGCTTTGGCTCAAGCACTGGGGGCAGACCTGCTGGAGGTGCGCTATGCCTGTGCCCGTCTGGCCAAGCTGGGGTTGATCAGTCCCTGTGAGGGGCCAACGGTTCTGGCTCGGTCTGGTCACTGGGAGCTGTCCAAGTCGATTGCTGAGGAGGTGAATCCCGAGCCGGTGAGGGAGAGGCTGGGGGCAAGGGTGCCTGGTCTCCAGGATGAGGGCGGCCCCGTCAAGCCTTCTCTGGTCAGTCGATTAGCCACCCTCCTCAAGGGCATGCGCGAAAAGTGAGGCAAACCGACAGAGGGAGAACAATCCTCTGGCTTTGTAAAGAAGTTGGGAGATCCTGCTAACTTTTATCTAACTTCTGTTCAAAGAGAAAGCAAAAATAGGGGTTTTACTTTACAAAGCAACATGATCTAGGCCAAGGCCGAAACAAAGCGAACCAGAAGCCTTCTGTGAGAGGATTGAGAGTACCGCCTGATCGTATTCTGATTGTACTCCATGATAGATTTTCCCGGACGGTCAGTGTAATTGCTAGCGGGCAGAGTATCGAGCTACAAAAAACACGGTCGTAGATACACGGTTGTTGACCGAGAGTCCACGTACAAGAATAGGGATGTCTAAAAAATCACTGAAGCATTGATTTTTCGCCCATTCCATCGAAGTGGAGGTTCAAAAAATTCTTATGGCCATAGTTGGAGACCTCCAAGAATTTTCCTTGCCCGATCTGTTGCAGCTGATCGAGAGAGGCAGCAAAACAGGACAGCTCTGTATCTGGGCGCCCAGAGGTATCTACAGGATCTGGTTTTACCAAGGTCGGGTCATTGCTGCCCTACCACCTCAGGAAGAACACCGCCTGGAGAGCTTGCTGGCCCATTCCGGCTTGGTGAGCGAGCGGGTGGTCGAAAAGCTGGCTTCCTTTTGCGGCTCGGAAGAGCCTCTGGGGCGTTGCTTGCAGCGGCAAGGGTTGATTACCCCAGCAGCCCTGGCCAAGCTCTTTCGCCATCAACTGCAAACCGGCCTCTACAGCCTCTTTGCCCTCGAATCCGGCCAGTTCAGCTTCCTGCCCAACGTGCCCATGCCCTACCGAGAAATGACCGGCCTCAGCAAAAGCGCCACCGCTGCCGTCCTGGAAGCCCTGCAGCAGCTCAAGCTGGAGCAGCGCCCCGAAAAAGACCTGCCCGAACCCGATAGTTGCTTTTGGCGTACCAGCACCGAACTGCCTCTGTTCAAACTTTCTGCGCTGGAGTGGGGGATCCTGGAGCAGGTGTCGCCTTCTCGCAAGCTGACGGCTTTGGCTCAAGCACTGGGGGCAGACCTGCTGGAGGTGCGCTATGCCTGTGCCCGTCTGGCCAAGCTGGGGTTGATCAGTCCCTGTGAGGGGCCAACGGTTCTGGCTCGGTCTGGTCACTGGGAGCTGTCCAAGTCGATTGCTGAGGAGGTGAATCCCGAGCCGGTGAGGGAGAGGCTGGGGGCAAGGGTGCCTGGTCTCCAGGATGAGGGCGGCCCCGTCAAGCCTTCTCTGGTCAGTCGATTAGCCACCCTCCTCAAGGGCATGCGCGAAAAATAAAAGCATAGGGATATTTGCAGTCATGTTTTCGGTTTTCGGGTAGAAACATTAGAAATAGGGAATCAGCAGGGAGATGTAGGATGGCTAATCTGTCCTCTTTGCAGGCGATCCTCCAGAGCTATGTTGCCAACACACCGGAAGTCCAGGGAGCAGCAGTGGTCACCCCCGACGGGCTACCTTTAGCTTCCACACTGCCTGTGGGTATGGATGAAGAGAGAACCTCTGCTATGTCGGCTGCCATGCTTTCTTTGGGCGAACGGATTGGGAGAGAGCTAGGGCGCGGAGCCATAGAGAGAGTTTTTGTACAGGGGGAAAAAGGATACGGGGTTTTAACCAGTTGTGGCCCCGATGCCGTCTTGCTGACAATTGCCAGCCATGAAGTCAAGCAAGGCTTGCTCTTTTTGGAAATTAAGCGAGTCGCGGCAAGCATTGCAGAGGCAATGAAGTAAGAAAATCAAATGTGGAGGCTAAGTCTTTAGATCCTATCCTGACGTTGAGGGAACTATGGCCATTAAACCTTCGGAGCTGCTCCAAGTCCTGATCTCGCGCACGCAATTCACAGATGATGACAAGAAAATTTTGCAGCAAAGCGCCGACTGGGGCAGCAGCATTGCTGCAGAAATGTCGGATACGTTTTACAACTACCTGGATCGCGATGCTGAGATGGCAGCTGTCATTGCCAAGCATAACCGGCAGCGGCTGGGCCAAACTTTTGCTGACTGGTTCAAGGAAATGTTCACGGGCATGGACAATTGGGGCCCCCAGTATGCGGATCGCCGCTGGAAAATCGGCATAGTTCATGTGCGCGTTGGGATCGGCCCTCAACATGTTGTGCCTGCTATGGCCACAGTTGTGCAGGAGGTCAGTCGGCGGTTGGTGAAAGAAGGCAAGCCTGAGCAGTTGCGCACCAGCTTGAGCAAGGTCTGTATGATTGACCTCTCTTTTATTGAGCAAGCTTACCTTGAGGTGGCCTATAACGCCGTGCAACAGGAAACAGGCATGAGCGAGGCTTTATTCAAACGGTTAATTGCCAATGGTGCCAACAGTTTAATTTGAGTTGTTTGAGTTAGAGTGGGCTCTTGCTTACTCTACTTGCTTAATTTCTCTACCTTCTTGGGCTGAGGTGCTTGAGTTTCTGGGATCCCTCTGGAGCAGAGCTGGCGTTGGTATCTTTTTTAGATTATCTTAGAAGCAACCTGGAGATAGCTTTACCTCCCGTGCGGCACATCGGTGCACTCCCCCGAGTTTTATTCAGCTTTGTCGCTAGAGCTTAGTCTGAGGCCAGTTTATGGGAAATATCTTGCGAATTGTTGTAACAGGGCCGGTGGGAGCTGGAAAGTCTACCTTTATTCGCACGATTAGCGAGATTGAGGTAGTAGACACCGATTGCAAAGCAACGGACGAGGTGGCAGAGCTGAAGAAAACCACGACGGTAAGCATGGACTTCGGCCGCTTGAGAATTGGAGAGGAGGAAGAAGAGATGTGGCTGCATCTCTACGGCACTCCCGGCCAGTCTCGCTTTAACTTTATGTGGGATATTTTAATTAAGCGCGCCCACGGCTATGTTCTTCTGGTGCCTGCGCACTTGCCGGGCCAATTTCGCAATGCCCAAGCTATTCAATCTTTTATGAAAGCCAGGACAAGTGCCCCCTGCGTGATTGGGATCACCCACGTCGATCAACCCAATGCCTGGGATCCAGAAGACATTTTGTTAATTTTGGGGAATCAAGATGGCGCGATTCCCCACACCACTTTGAATGCTCAAGAGCCATCTTCTGTTGCCAACACGTTGCTTCTGTTGGTTGAGCAAATGATGCCCCAGGTGGTTGTTTGAACAGATTTTCAGGTATCCGCCGGTCTAGAACTTCAGCAACATTGGCCCTAGCCAAGACAGGCGTATCTTTTGCGTGACAGGGATCCCTCCCGTGAAGCCGAAAAACGGGAGATTGGATTCGGTGGAGATTTGCCGCATAATGAAATGTCCTGAGTGATCTTTCTTGCCAGCCATTGAACCAAGAGGATCCCCGCTGTGTTGCTTCTCGATTGCTCTCCCCTGACCCTTTCCCCAGAGGAAGCGCGGGAGAAACTGCTATATCTCCTGGCCCAACTGGCTTACCGAGAAGGCTCCTTTACCCTCACTTCTGGACAGAAGAGCCCCTACTACATCAACTGCAAACCGGTTACCCTTCACCCCCAAGGAGCTTATTGGGTGGGATCCCTGCTACACCGGCTGTTGCCTCCCGAAACCGAAGCAGTGGCTGGGATGACGCTGGGAGCGGATCCCTTGGTGACGGCGGTGAGTTTGGCCTCTCTGCATGCTGAACCCGCCAACCTACCCGCCTTGATCGTGCGCAAAGAGCCCAAGGGGCACGGCACGCAAGCCTGGATCGAGGGGCCGGAGTTGCCGGCAGGCAGTCGGGTGTGGATCCTGGAAGATGTGGTGACCACCGGCAGTTCTGCTTTGAAGGCTGTCGAACGGGTGCGGGCAGCCGGCTACCGGGCGGAAGGGATCCTGGCTTTGGTGGATCGGCTGGAAGGGGCAGAAGATCGCTGCCGCGAAGCAGGGATCGCCTTTCGTCGCCTATTCACCCTTCCAGAAGTGCAGGCTTGCCATCGGGCCTTGACCTCAGGAAAATCAAAGGACTAGCCTGCCCCCTTGGTGAGCATCAAAGCTTTGGAGAGCGGACATGCTGCCCCCTGCCTACTCAGCTCTGCCCAGCCGAAATCTGCCGAGCCTACCGCATCGGGCGCGGGTGGCTGTGTACGTGGTGATGAACATCGAGCACTTCACCTTTGGCAAGCTGGGCACGGCCATTCAACCCCATCTCACCAGCTCCCCTGAGATCGCCAACTATGGCTGGCGGGACTACGGCAATCGGGTGGGCATTTGGCGCTTGTTTGAGCTGTTTGCCGAGCTGGGGATCCCGGTGACGGCGGCCTTGAATGCGGAAATGGTGGATCTTTACCCCCCCATCATCGAAGGGATCCGCCAATACGGCTGGTCGGTGTTGGCCCACGGCTGGAACAACTCTACCGGCCACAGCGGCCTGGCCCGCGAAGCCGAACAAGAGCTCATCGAGCGCAGCTTGTCCCTTTTGGAGAAGGTTTCCGGATCCCGACCCTGGGGCTGGCTGACGCCGGGGTTTTCCGTTAGCGAGAACACCTTTGACCTGCTCAAGGCTGCCGGGATCCGCTACACCACCGACTGGGTAAACGACGACCAACCCTACTGGCTGCAGACTGCCGCCGGCCCCCTCTTGGGGATCCCCTACACTCTAGAGGCCAACGACATCAGCCTTTGTCTGAGCGCCCGCCTGCCGGCAGAAGCCTTTGCCCAAGCCCTCATCGACCAGTTTGATCAACTCTGGCAGGATGGGGAACGCTCCCCCCGCATCATGGCCATCGGCCTGCACCCCTTTATTGTCGGGCAGCCTCTGCGGATGGGATCCCTGAAAAAAGCCTTGCAGCACATCCAATCTCGCCCTCAGACTTGGCTCACCACCGGCGATGGCCTCTACGACTGGTATGCCCAAGCCTGCCCTGCCCCCGAGGTGGCCTGACGGGATCCCCTGGCCAGAGGGAAAAGCGCGTCTTGGCCTTGGATCCTGCTCATTTTTTAACTTTGTTCTAATTTTGTCTTGTCTGGAGCTGTCCACCGTGGCTCTGGAAGTGACAGCATAGGCGGTGAAACCACCTAGGGCAAAAGGGCTTGGCCATGCGCATGGGCAGACTCAGCGGGATCCTCTTGCACCCCACCTCGCTACCGGGGCCATTTGGCATCGGCGATCTGGGGCCATCGGCTTATCGCTTTGTGGACTTTCTGGTGGAGAGCGGCCAACGCCTCTGGCAGGTTCTTCCTCTTGGGCCGACCGGCTGGGGCAACTCCCCCTACATGAGCTTTTCCTCCATTGCCGGCAACCCGCTGCTCATCAGCCCGGAGCTGTTGGTAAAAGCCGGCTGGCTAGAGCCCGACAGTTGGCAGGATCTGCCCCAATGGCCAACGATCCAAGCCGGGTCTGCCGAGCGGGTGGACTACGAAACCGTGATCCCCTTCAAGCTGGGCCTGCTGCACCGCGCCTGGGCAACCTTCAAAGAAAAAGCTTCCGGCCCCGATTGGGAAGCTTTCCAAGCCTATTGCGCTGCCGAGGCCGACTGGCTGCCGGACTATGCCCTGTTCATGGCCCTCAAGGATGTGTACGGCGAGCAAGAGTGGAACCAATGGGATCCGGCCTTGGTGCGACGGGATCCGCCGGCTTTGCAAGAGGCTCGCGATCGCTATGCCGATGCCATTACCGAGCAGATGTTTTGGCAGTATCTGTTTGCCCAGCAGTGGGGATCCCTAAGGGAGTATGCCCATCGGCATCAAGTGCGGCTCATTGGGGATGTGCCCATCTACGTTGCCCCCAACAGTGCCGACGTGTGGGCCAACCGGGAGCTGTTTCACCTGGATGAACAGGGACGGCCTTTACAAGTAGCCGGTGTGCCGCCGGACTATTTCAGCCCCACCGGGCAGCGCTGGGGTAACCCCCTCTACAACTGGGAGGTGCTCAAGGCTCGCGGCTACGACTGGTGGATCCGGCGCATCCAGGCCATCCTCAAGCAGGTGGACTGTGTGCGCATCGACCACTTTCGCGGCTTCGAGAGCTACTGGGCCATTCCGGGCGATGCGGAAACGGCTGTGGAAGGGGAGTGGCAAAAAGGGCCGGGGGCAGATTTCTTTCAGACCCTGGCCGACAAGTTGGGGGAAATCCCGGTGATTGCCGAAGATCTGGGAGACATTACGCCGGAGGTGTTGCAACTGCGGGATCAATTTGGCTTGCCCGGCATGAAGGTGTTGCTCTTTGCCTTCGGCTCTGGGCCCGATAACCCCTATTTGCCCCATGCCTATGAGCGCAACTTTGTCGTTTACACCGGCACCCACGACAACAACACGGTGGTGGGTTGGTTTAATGACCCGGATCGCTCGGAGTGGGAAAAACAAAACCTGCTGCGCTATTTGGGCTGCCAGGGATCCGAGGGCATCCATTGGGATCTCATTCGCCTAGCCCTTGCTTCCGTAGCCGACCTGGCCATCATTCCCCTGCAGGATGTGATGGGGCTGGGGGCAGAGGCGCGCATGAACTTCCCCGGCACCACCGAGAACAACTGGGCCTGGCGCTACCGCGAAGAGATGCTGCGGCAGAACATGATCCAGCGCCTGGCCGAGATGAGCGTCACCTACGGGCGCATCTCTCCTCAAGAGTTGGAACAACGGCGAGCAGCCCTAGCCCAAGAACGGGCGGCAGGATCTTCTCAAGCTGCCCCCGGCCTCGTCTAATGCTGGATCCCGCCCATCAGCAGCCCGATCCGCTCTTCGGTGGCCTCTTCAGGCGTGAGTTCTCCCACCAGGTGGCCCTCATGGATCACCAAAATGCGATCCGACAAGCTGATCACCTCATTCAAATCCGCCGACACCAGCAGCACCCCCATGCCCTGATCCCGCGCCTGCAGGATGCGCCGATGAATGGCCTCGATGGCCCCCACATCCACCCCCCGCGTCGGTTGGGCAGCCACCAGCACCTTGGATCCACAGGAAAGCTCCCGCCCCACAACGATCTTCTGGGCATTGCCGCCAGAATAGCGGCGGGCCGTCAACACGGCCGTCGGCTGGCTTTTCTTTAGAAAGGGACATTCAGGCCCTTTCTTGAGCTCCCCGGCATCTGGGATCCTCAAGTTCTGAAAACTCCACTGCCCTCCATTGCCGCAACCGGCTAGTTGAGCGCCTGCACCTGATCCAGGAAGTCTGCCACCGTCAGGGATCCCAGCTCCTGTCCATGGCGCTGGCGCACGCTCACCGTTCCTGCCGCCTGTTCCTGTTCCCCCACGATCAGCATGAAGGGGATCCGGGCCTTCTCGGCATTGCGGATTTTCTTCGGCAAACGATCGCTGTCGGCATCGATGTGGACGCGGATCCCCTGCTCTCGCAGCTGATCCCGCACCTGGGTGGCGTAGCCCAGATACTGATCGGAAACGGGCAAAATGCGCACCTGTTCCGGGGCCAGCCAGAAGGGAAAATCCCCAGCGTATTCTTCGATGAGAATCCCAATCAGCCGCTCCAGCGAGCCAAAGGGAGCGCGGTGGATCATCACCGGACGCTGCCGGGATCCATCCTCAGCTACGTATTGCAGATCAAAGCGCTGTGGGTTTTGGTAATCCACCTGCACCGTGCCCAGTTGCCACTCCCGATCCAGGGCGTCGCGGAAAATAAAATCCAGCTTCGGCCCATAGAAGGCTGCTTCGCCGATCCCTTCAAAATGGGGCATCGAGAGCTTCTCTACAGCGCGACGGATGGCATTCTCGGCCCTGTCCCAGTCCTCAGGGGATCCCAGATATTTGTCAGACTTGGGATCGCGGAAGCTGAGGCGGGCGCGAAAATCTTTGAGTTTAAGCTTGTCGAAGACCACCAAAATGAGATCGACAACCTTAAGAAACTCCTCCTCCAATTGATCGGGCCGGACAAACAGGTGGGCATCGTCCACCGTAAAGCCACGCACTCGCGTCAGACCTCCCAATTCCCCCGATTGCTCATAGCGATAGACGGTGCCGAATTCGGCATATCGTAGGGGCAAATCGCGGTAGGATCGCAGCTCGGATTTGTAGATTTGGATGTGAAAAGGACAGTTCATCGGCTTCATGACAAAGCCCTGTTCGGCTGCGCGATCCTGCTCATTCTCCGCCATCATGGGGAACATATCTTCCCGGTACTTTTGCCAGTGGCCGGAGATCTTGAACAAGTCCACACGGGCAATATGAGGGGTAACCACCGGCAGGTAGCCCCGCTTGAGCTGCTCCTGCTTGAGAAAATCCTCCAGCACCCAGCGTAGGGTAGTTCCTTTCGGAGTCCAAAGGGGCAAGCCCGGACCCACTTCATCGGAAAACAGGAAGAGGCCCAGTTCTTTGCCCAGCTTGCGGTGATCCCGCCGTTTGGCCTCCTCCAGCCGCCGCTTGTATTCCTTCAGCTCCTCTGGAGTTTCCCAGGCGGTGCCGTAGATGCGTTGGAGCTGCGGCTTGGTTTCATCCCCCCGCCAATAGGCGCCGGCCACGCTGAGCAGATCGAAAGCTTTGGGGTTGAGCTCTTGGGTGTTTTCCACGTGGGGACCGGCACAGAGATCCCACCATTCATTCCCCAAGTGGTAAATGCTGATGACCTCCCCTTCGGGAATGCTGTCTAAGATCTCCAGCTTGTAGGGTTCTCCGAGGGCTTCGATGCGGCGCCTGGCCTCTTCACGGCTCACCTCCTCGCGGATCACCGGCAGGCCCTTTTTGATGATTGCCTGCATCTCTTTTTTGATGCGATCCAGATCTTCCGGCGTGAAGGGCTCGGGATGGTCAAAATCGTAGTAGAAGCCGTAGTCGGTTGTGGGGCCGATGGTCACCTGGGCCTTGGGAAACAGCTTTTGCACCGCCATAGCCAGGACATGGGAAGTGGTGTGGCGGATGCGCTCCAGTTTGGGAGACTCGTGAGTGCGCAGCAGTTTGAGGGTGCTGTTGGCCTTCTGAGGTGATTCGGCTGGCTGAGACATCGGAACCTGCTTCGACAACAAAGAAAGAACAGTGAAGAAATGGATATCCGTGTCCCTATCTTAGGCTGGGGCGAGAACGGCAGGGATCCCCAGCTAATCAATTCCCCTGTTTGCCGAGTCAATCGCAAACCTGACAACTGGGCCCGGAACAAGGGGGGAAAGTACACAGTATCCTAAAGGGGTTGACCCCCACACCCGAGCCATGATCTCTTCGCGCACCGACTTCACGGAATGCCCTGTCGCCTCTGCTTCCCCAGTTTCCGAAACCGGCCCGGCTTCTCGTCCTGAATCTTGGGCTGCCCCCGTTCTGGCGGCCATCGATGTGGGCAGCAACTCTCTCCACATGGTGGTGGTGCGCATCAATCCCCGTATCCCCAGCTTCACCATCATCTCCCGCGAAAAAGCCACCGTGCGGCTGGGGGAATACTGCAACCAGACGGGTGCCCTGACCCCTGCAGCCATGGAGCGGGCCCGAGTGGCCCTGGAACGATTTTGCCGCATTGCTGAGAGCTTTCAGGTGCAGGATATTGTTGCCGTGGCTACCAGTGCTGTGCGCGAGGCCCCCAATGGGCCGGAGTTTTTGAAGCGGATTGAACGGGAGCTGGGCCTGCGGGTGGAGTTGATCTCGGGGCAGGAAGAGGCCCGCCGCATCTACCTGGGGGTGCTCTCGGCGATGGAGTTCCACAACCGG
>NZ_JANSIC010000048.1:10514-13689 GCF_047461955.1 Synechococcus sp. R55.7 | reverse complement strand
GATGGCTCAGGCGTGATTTGAACACGCGACCAAGGGCTTATGAGTCCCCTGCTCTACCGCTGAGCTACTGAGCCAGGACAGCGCTTAACTAGAATAGCACTCTTGGGCCGGAACTGCGCCTCAGAAAATCCCCTCAGCCCCCTCTCGGGAAGAAGCCCCAGACAAGGCAATGCCTATCGGCAGGCCAGGGCAGCTTCGTAAACCCGTCGGTTGGCCGCGAGAGACTTCTCCAAATCCACCAGTGGGCGAGGGTAGTCCACCCCCAATCGGACTCCAAATTGCTTCTGCTCGGCAGCAGTGAGGCGATAGGGCTCGTGGATTTTATCCCCCGGGATCCCGGCCAATTCCGGCAACCAGTGGCGCAGATAGTCTCCTTTGGGATCGTACTCGCGAGATTGTTTGGGGATGTGGAAGTAGCGGAAGCCGCGGGCATCGTTCCCTACGCCGGCGGTGTAGTTCCAATTGCCGTAGTTGCTGGCCACGTCGTAGTCGATGAGCAGCGACTCAAACCACTCAGCGCCCATGCGCCAGTCGATGCCCAGGTTCTTGGTCAAAAAGCTGGCCACATTCTGCCGTCCCCGGTTGGACATAAATCCGGTAGCCGCCAGCTCCCGCATGTTGGCATCCACCAAGGGGTAGCCCGTCTCACCCCGACACCAAGCCTGAAAGCGCGGCCAATCCTGCTGCCAAGGGATGGGGATCCCTTGGATCCCAGAAGGACGGAACAGTTTGGCGCCGTGCTTGGCCAAGATAAACCGAAAATAATCCCGCCACAGCAGCTCAAACACCAGCCAGTAGGTGGACTCATTGCGCACCCGCTCCTGCTCGTAACGCTTGACCTCGGCATAGACGGTGCGAGGGGAGATGCAGCCCAGGGCCAACCAAGCAGAAAGCCGGGAGCTATCGTCGGGATCCAACATGCCGTTGCGGGTTTCTTTGTAGATGCGCAGCCGATCCAGATCCCAAAAGTAGGTTTGCAGGCGGGCATGGGCAGCAGTGCTGCCGCCAAGGTAGGTGAAGCGGGCCCGTGGATCCCCGGCAGGTGGGGATAGCCCCAGCGAGGCCAGGGTGGGCAGAGGGCCGGGATCCAAACCCGATGGCAGGGGGGGGATCGAGGGAATGGGCAAGGGATCCCGGATGGGAGTGCTTTCCTCGACTTGCTTTCGAAAGCGGGTGAACAGCTCCGGCAGTTGGGAGAGGCAAAAGGGGAGATCTTCAGGGTGGTAGAGGGTGTGGCCCCAATCGACCTGCAACGGGATCCCCAGAGGCTGCAAAGCCCGCTCAACCGCAGCCGCCACCTCCTTCTCCTCGGTGCCCACCTCTTCATGGGCGTAGACCGCCTTGACTCCCCACTCCTGTGCCAAGGTGGGGATCACGTGTTCTGGCTGTCCCTGGCGGATCACCAAATCCGAGCCGCGCGACCGCAACTGCTGCCGCAAATCCGCCAAACTCTCCAGCAAAAACTGACCGCGGAAAGGGCCGGTTCTGGGGCGGAGCCCAAGGGAAGTCTCGCCGAACTGGCGGGGATCCAAGCAATACAAGGGGATCAAAGGGGATCCCTGTTGGCAGGCCCGCGTCAGCGGCTGGTGATCCAGCAGGCGCAAGTCGGTGCGAAACCACAGCAGTACAGTCATTCTGCAGCTACCCTACACGGATCCCGCGGACTCAGACTTGGACACCCGAACCCCAGCTGGACGCCCCAGCTCAGGGCTGGGAACAAAATGAGGCACATCGGCAGCCGGGATGTGAACAGGGGCCTTGGTGCGCGGATGATAGGTTTGCCGGGCGGGACGATGGCGCAGCGAGAACGTGCCAAAGCGAGCCAGCCGCACGGATCCCCCCTGGGCCAGGCATTGGCTAATGCTGTCCAGCATAGCCTCCAGAGCAGCAGCAGCCATTTCCACGGTCAGGCCATCCACCTGCGCGGCCATCTGGCGGGCCAGCAAACGGCGAGTCAAATGAGGAGGAGAAGCCACCAACCGACCCTCTAGACAACAGAACACAGACAGGGGCTTAGAGCACCTCCAGTTCACTCTCGAAAAACCAATGTCGAGAGCGATCGGGAAACTCCAGAATGTAGCCGACACCGCTGCCATCGACCACACGCCGTGCCAGCACCACAGCCTCTTTGCCCACCAGAGCGCTGAGGTTTTCTTGTCCGCGATCCTGGACAGAGCGAACTTTGACCTTATTTCCAACCTTGATCGCCATAAAACCGCGAAGAGACTTACCACTCAAGATGGTACGGCAAAAGTCCCCTTGCCGAGCTCCTGCCGCACCTCTGCTGGGGTTGACCCCGATGGGATTGCTAGAATGGGGTCAGAGTGCCGTGCCCCAGGGAAGACTGCCTCCGTGATTGCCCTTTCCCTCAAACCCGCCCACTGCTCCTGGAGCGTTATCAGCTTTCCCTCCACCCTCTACACTCAGCCTGTCCTCGATCTCTTGATCTCAAAAGTCCCTCCTGCCTGGAGAGCGGAAATACGTTTGGGCCTACAGGAAGCAATCATCAATGCCGTCCGCCACGGCAACGGCCTCGACCCCAACAAGAAGGTGATCATCGAGTACGCCAGCTCGGAGCCCTTTTACCAATGGCTGGTGCGAGATCAAGGGCCCGGCTTTTGTCCCCAAGAGAAGCTCCACCGATGCCAACATAACATCTTGGAAACCGAAGAGTCGGGCCGAGGAATGCTGCTGCTCACCCAAATCTTCGACTTTGTGGAGTGGAATGAAACAGGCAACCAGGTCTACCTGGCCAAATACATCCACGCCAACTGCCGGGATCCCTGGATAGTCTGACCCTCAATGCCACTCCCAAAACAGCTTGCCCATTTGGGTAATCTGGCAGCCCCGATCGGGGTAGGGAGCTTCAGAAACCGCTAGGGCTGTGGTGGCGAAGGCAAAGCGCGTGGATGCCCAGCGGGATCCCTTAGCGCTCCGCGCCGCTGACGCGACCGGGTCGGGCAGCTCGCTTTCCAAGAGCAACCCCAGGGATCCATAGCCATAGCCCAAATTGCGGTGGGGCAGGGAAGCCACCAACTTGCGCCAGGCGCGATTTGCACTCAAGGGGGGATCCGCGAGGGCCGTCTCCAGAGCCCCCAAAGAAGAGGCCAGGTAGGAATAGCCTTTGCGATCGGCATGATACACCTGTGCCGGCAGCGGGATCCCTGGCAGCGTT
>NZ_JANSIC010000048.1:8850-10414 GCF_047461955.1 Synechococcus sp. R55.7 | reverse complement strand
GATCCTCCTTTCCCACTGACTTCCAGCGGCTCGCCTGCCAACACAGGGATCTCCGGTCGATGGATAGAGCGGTAAGGACTCCGTCCCGCTGTCGCCACCGGCGGGGGTTCTGACGGCAAGGACTCCGTCTCCCCCGCAGGAGTGGTCGGTTGGGCCCAGGCAGTGGCGGTGCCGCGCTTCGTTGCCAGAGAGATTACCTGCCAGCCTTGGGCGCGTGCCCGCTCATCCAAGTCGAAATAAGGACTCCGTCCCGCTGTCGCGACCGACTCATCCGGCAGCTTACCGACCCACAGCCAGGCTGGATCCCCGTCGCCGGGCAAAAGGGCAAAGGCAAACTCTCCCCGTTCCGGCAACAGACGCTGCCAGTCCAGCGCCACCTGAGATTGCAAGCGCTGCAGCCACTGGCCGGGATCCACCCGCAATCCCAGGGGATTTAGGGGCTGGATCTGCCCCAGGCTCTGCCAAACTGAGGCCAGATTCTCTCCGGAAATCAGCGCCAAGGTCTCATCCGGCAGATGTTGAAGGATCTGCGGGCGAAAGGCTTCTGCCGCCGGCAAGGAGAAGCCAGCGGGCGCATGCCAGAGGGCAGCACTTTCGGCCACCAAGCCCTGGAAGTTCACCCCCAACCCCAGCCCTACCGCCTGCAACGTCAGCCCGTCTGGAGAAACCGCCTCTGGATTCTGCCAGAAGGCCCAACCCACATGTGCCTCCCGCAGCGGCTGGATCACCCGCCGAAACAAGGGCTGAGCCACCAGAGACAACTGCGGCAACTGCCAAGCATCGATTGCAGCCCGAATGGCAGCAGGCTGCTCCGCCAGCAACACGTATTGCTCGCCGAAAACGGCTGCCGAGAAACCCTGCAGGCCCGGAATCGGGCTAGACACCACCTGAATGCCCTTGTAAGTGTCCACCTGCACCGGCCTCCCGGCCAAGCTCTGCCGTTCCCACAATAGGTTCAGCTCAAACTGAGAGAGCGCCGCATCCCGCGTTTCCAGGGCAACCAAGGTGCCCCACTCCGGCAAACTGGCCAAGAGGGTGCTCCTCCCCAGCCAGGGCCGCACCTCCCGCTCGAAATCAAGGGATCCCCCGGCCAGCAAGGATCCCAGCCAGCCTGGGCCTTCAGGGGAGAAAAACTTTTGCCACTGCTGACGGGCAGCGCGTCGCTGGGGGGCAGGAGTTGCCGCTTGCCAAAACGCTTGCACCTCGTCCAGGGGAACAGCCAACACCAGCAGCGCTTGTGCGGAGCGAGGGGCCAAACCCACAATTGGCGGCAGCTCCGGGTGGGCCAGCAACAAAGCCACCGGACTGCGGGTGAGCAGCCATACGACAACCCACACCACCATGGCGGCCAGAAGACCAAGCCCAATCAGGATCCCGCGCAAGAGTTGCCGTCGTCCCATATCTCAATCTCTGCACCGAGGGAGACATGGCGCGGACACCCAGGCCCTACTGCTCTGCACTGCTGGCATGAACAGGCCTAGTGAAGAAGCGCTGCCCTCAGTCCTGCATGATAAAACCTTACCATGGAACAGAGGCTCATCCTGGTGCGCAAGCTGGAGCCCAC
>NZ_JANSIC010000048.1:3950-8750 GCF_047461955.1 Synechococcus sp. R55.7 | reverse complement strand
CAAACCCATGTCAGAGTTTCAACTGGTTTCTCCCTATCAACCCACCGGAGATCAACCTAAGGCAATTGCCGGTTTGGTGAAGTCAATTTCAGAAGGCCATCGTTTCCAAACCTTGCTGGGGGCAACCGGAACCGGCAAAACATTTACCATCGCCCACACCATCCAGCAAATCGGCAGGCCCACCTTAGTGATGGCCCACAATAAGACTTTGGCAGCACAACTGTGCAATGAGCTGCGGGAGCTTTTTCCTCACAATGCCGTTGAATACTTCATCAGCTATTACGACTATTACCAACCGGAAGCCTATGTTCCCAGCACCGATACATACATTGCCAAATCTTCTTCCATCAACGATGAAATCGATATGCTGCGGCACTCGGCTACCCGCTCTTTGTTTGAACGGCGAGATGTGATTGTGGTGGCCTCGGTGAGCTGCATCTATGGTCTGGGCATGCCAGAGGAGTACCTGAAGGCTTCCATCCCCTTCAAAGTCGGCCAGGAGATTAACCAACGGGATGTCCTGCGGGATCTGGCCAGCATCCAGTACGAGCGCAATGACCTGGAGCTGGTGCGGGGGCGATTTCGCCTCAAAGGAGATGTGCTGGAAATTGTGCCGGCGTATGAGGATCGGGTCATTCGCATCGAATTTTTTGGGGATGAGATCGAGGCCATTCGCTTAATCGACCCGGTTACAGGCGAGATTTTGAACAGCCTCAGCGCCCTCAGAGTTTATCCTGCTCGGCACTTTGTAACGCCGGAAGCACAATTGGAGCGGGCGATCCTCAATATCGAGCAAGAACTGGAAGAGCAACTGGCCCTCTTTCGCAAAGAAGGCAAGCTCCTGGAAGCCCAACGCCTAGAGCAGCGCACCCGCTACGACCTAGAAATGCTGCGGGAGGTGGGCTATTGCAATGGGATCGAAAACTACTCTAGACATTTAACGGGACGCAAAGCAGGAGAGCCCCCCGCCTGCTTGGTGGATTATTTCAAGGCCGACGATTGGCTGTTGGTGGTGGATGAGTCCCACGTGACCGTGCCCCAAATTCGCGGCATGTACAATGGCGACCGTGCCCGTAAGCAGGTGCTGGTGGATCACGGTTTTCGCCTGCCCAGCGCCCTCGACAATCGCCCCCTCAAAGCCGAAGAATTTTGGGCCAAGGTTCATCAGTGTATCTTTGTTTCGGCTACCCCCGGCAACTGGGAACTGGAGCAGAGCGAGGCCCAATTTGAAACCCGGGTGGAAGATGGCAAGACCTTGAAGTTTTATGTGCAGGGCAGCGGTCGGGTTATCGAACAGGTGATTCGGCCCACTGGGGTGGTGGATCCCGAGGTGCATGTGCGCCCTACGGCTGGGCAAGTGGACGATTTGCTGGGAGAAATTTATTTGCGATTGGAGCGCTCTCAGCAGGGATCTGCCGAACGGGTGATCGTGACCACCCTCACCAAACGGATGGCAGAAGATCTCACAGAATATCTCCAGGAGCGAGGGATCCGAGTTCGCTATTTGCATTCCGAGATCACCTCGATTGAGCGAATTGAAATCCTACAAGACTTTCGAGAAGGGGCCTTTGACGTGTTGGTAGGAGTTAACTTGCTCCGGGAAGGGTTGGACTTGCCAGAAGTTTCTTTGGTGGCCATTTTGGATGCCGACAAAGAAGGGTTTTTGCGAGCAGAGCGCTCCCTGATTCAGATGATTGGGAGGGCAGCACGAAATGTCCGCGGTATGGTGGTGATGTACGCCGACACCATGACCAGCAGCATGGCCCGGGCCATTGCCGAAACCCAGCGTCGCCGCGAGATTCAATTGCAATACAACCGCCAACACAACATCACGCCCAAGCCCATCGTCAAGAAAAACAGCAATGCCATCTTGTCTTTTTTGGCCATCTCCCGCAAACTCAGCAACCCAGATCTGGAAAAAGCCTTTCAAGCTGCGCAAGAGATCCCTCTCTCCGAGATTCCGGAGCTGATCGGCCAACTGGAACTGAAGATGAAAGAGGCCGCCAAAAACCTAGAATTTGAGGAAGCCGCCGAGCTGCGAGATAGAATCAAAAAGCTACGTCAACGCCTTCTGGGCCATTCTCAGGGCACCTAAAATCCTTGCTCAGATCGGCCAAAATTGAGGTCGGCTTGTGCCACCATGAGCTTACAGGGCAGCCCTCAGGGATCCCCAATTGATCGATAGGCGTTCGTACCAAACCGGCCATGCAGGACTCCGTCCCACTTAAGCGAGCAGCTCTTTGGGTTGGGCTGACGGTGGGGATAGGTCTCTGGCTCACCCCTGCCGTCGCCTCTGCCTCCTCAGGGATCCCCTTGGCTCAAGCCCTTGAATTTCGGGATCCCAACTTTTTCCTGGCCGATCCCCGACCCACACCGGCTGAAGCGCCAACTCCTGAGGGATCCCCTGCCCCAGCCCCCAGCCCAATCGGGATCCCTTTGACCGGCCAAGAGGGCACAGAAGTGCTGGTCGGGAACATACCGGTGTTCCGCCTGCAGACGGCAGACTACCCCAGCGATGTGCGGGCCGACAACGTTCGGGCGATCATCGAGCGCTTTCTCGAAGAAGGCCAGTTGCCGGAGCCAGAGGTACGGGTGGCCCAGGATGCCAATGGGCAATACATCTTACGCCTGGGGGAAAGAGGCCGCTTTGAGGCCACCCAACGGTATTTGTTCACCGTCACCTATGCCGATGCTGCCGCGGAGCGCAGGGTGGCACCGGGTCAGGTGAGCCTGAATGACGTGCGTCTGGTGGCTAACAGTTGGGCGCGGCGGTTGGAGCAAGCGATTGCCGATTACCGCGAAGATCTGCTGGCTCTGCAGCGGGCCCAGGATCCGCGCGTGCTGGTTCTGACCCTCCTGGCAGGGATCGCCACCCTGGTGGTGGGGTTCTTTCTCTGGCGGCTGTTCGACCGCAGCTTAACCCGTCTGCAACGCTGGTTGGAGCTTAAGGCCGGAGAGGCCTGGGGCACCTGGATTGATGTGGGTGGGATGCTGCTGCGGGGCGTGGGGGTGATCCTCATCGCCGGCATCTCGCTGGATCGCGGTATCAGCTTCATCCCTGCCCTACGACCGTTTCAGCGCTCCTTTTACCTGGGCCTGGGTCGTGTGGTCGCCACGGCTCTGGGCGTTCTCACCCAGCCTCTGCCCAACTCCAGCGTTTCGATTGCCAGCTTGCTGGTCTTCCTCGTCCTCTCCATCTTGGTTTTCACCGGCGCCCACTACGTCAGTGTTGGCTTCAAGCAGCGCTTTTTGGCACGCCTGGGGCTGGATCTGGGCACCCAAGAGTCTTCGGCGGCCATCTTCAAGTACATCCTGACCCTGTTCGGCATCCTTCTGGTCTTGCCCTTCAGCGGCCTTAATCTGGGCTCCTTGGCGGTTATTGCCGGGGCGGTGGGTTTGGGGATCGGCTTTGGTTTGCAAAACCTCTCCAACAACTACATCAGCTACATTGCCATTTTGCTGGAGCGCCCCATCCAAATCGGGGATCTGGTGGAAGTGGACAACCTGCTCGGCACAGTGGAGCGCATTGGCCCACGGGCCACCGTCTTGCGCACCCTGGATCGCATTTTTGTGATTGTGCCCAACTCCCGCTTTACCGAATCGAAGGTGGTGAACTGGAGCTACCGGGATCCCCGCTGTCGCATCCACATTCCGGTCGGCGTGGCCTACGGCTCCGATACCGCCCTGGTCACCGAAGCCCTGCTCAGCGCCGCCAGAGAAAATGCTCGGGTGTTGAGCAGCCCTGCCCCCCAAGTCTGGCTCAAGTCCTTTGGCCCTTCTGCACTTAACTTTGAGCTGCTGGTGTGGATCAACCGTCCTCAAGATCAGTTTGTCTTGATCAGCGAGCTAAACTTCCTGATCGAGGCTGAGTTTCGGCGACGTGGGATCCGCATCCCCTTCCCGCAACAAGATATTCATATCCGCAGCCTAGAGGGATTTGCCCCCCTCAGTCAAAACGGCGGATCCCCTTCTTTGCCCGATACCGACTCCATTCACTCTGCCCTCAAAGAAGCGGCTCAATCGCCGGAAGACCAAAATGGTGTTTCCTAAGCTATTGCCTGCCATTGACACCCTATCGACACCATGTTGCAGCGGTTAGATGAGGTACTGGGAAGCTTTGGCAGCCATCCCCGTTGGGCTGAACTGAAGCAAATGCAAACCCTGCGGCAGCTCTGGCCCGAACTCGTCGGAGAGGCCGTAGCCGCCCAAACCTATCCTCTCAGCCTGCGCCGACAGGTGCTGCAGGTGGCCACCTCTACCCCGGCCTGGGCACAAAACTTAACCTTGCAACGCCAGATCATTCTCAGGAAACTCAACAGCCGGCTACAATCTCCCCTCAGCGATATCCGCTTCAGCTCTGGTGCCTGGCACAAGGGATCCAGCCCGGCTGCCCCCCATCCTGATGCGGAGCTGACCAGCAAGTTTTATGGCGCTCCCCGCCTAGCAGACCAAGATGGACAACGCCCTGGATCCTGTCGCAGCCCCAATCCAAAACAGCCCACCTCCGACCCGAAAGTGGCTTTCGAGCGCTGGGCCAGAGTGGTGAAGCAACAACAAACCCAGGAGAACCTGTTCCCTTGCCCCGCCTGCCGCTGTCCCACCCCTGCCGCCGAATTGGAGCGTTGGTTTGTCTGTGGGTTCTGCCATCGACAATCCTTACACCCGCCCAGCTAACTCAGGAAACTCGAATTACGGTTGCTTCAAATGGCAATCAAACGATTCGTCAGGTCGATCCCCAACTTCTTTCTTCCTCTGAGAGAGGTTGTGGATGGTTACGGCAGCGGCAAGGAGCGCTTGGGA
>NZ_JANSIC010000048.1:0-3850 GCF_047461955.1 Synechococcus sp. R55.7 | reverse complement strand
CCGTAGATCAGACGATCCAAAAAAGACTTGAGGACTTCGATTTCCTCACGCCCAATAAAGATAAGCCAGCCAAACACCAGCAGCGAAAGCAAATCAGCAAGGATATTCTTCAATCCTTCCGAGTTCCTACGGCTATATTTTTTCAGCAGTTCCTCTGCCTTCATGGACAGTTGCTCTTCTGATTCCAGATCCCACTCTGGGGGTTGATGGTGCAAAGCTCGCTCAAATTCTATTCTTTCCTTGAAAAACTCGAACTCTGACAGGGCTTTTTCTTGGAATTCGTGGCTCAGAGCCACAATGGCAGGCTCCCGTTGTTGGAAGTGATCCACCAATGGCCCAAACAGAAAGTTTTTCGAGAGGATCTGGGTGAGCAGAGGCAAAACGGCCAACAACAACAGAAAACGAATCGATACCAGTGTGCGAGTGCGAGCCTCCCGATACTCTTGGATCAGTTCCTCTTCGGCCTGGGAACTCAGCTCACGGCGGATTTGGCTGGCCGTGCGCAGAATAGAACGGGGCAGAATCGCAGCTTTGGAAGCGACCGGGGCAGCGCCATTGCCGGAGCCTGCCTTGACAGAGACATTAGAAGAACTGGGTTCAGTTGAGGTAGGTTGTTCTGGCGGTTCGAGAGGCTCAGGTGAAGTGGAAATTGAAGCAGAGACAGGTTGGGATTTTCTGGTCGGGCGTTTGTATCGAGAAGTCACCTGATCGATAAACTGCAGTTTCTCCAAGATGGAAAGATCTCGTCTTTGGCAACCATTCTCGGAGTTTTCGCTGCTGCTTTCAGAAACATTGGCCTCAGCGGCATGGAGTTGTTGAGCTTTATCTTGGGCAGAAACAGGGCCACTGCCATTTTGCTCGGGATCCGGCAGGCGAGAAAGGGCGCTGCTGGCTCTGAACTCTGCCAAACGCAGATCGATCTGGCGCAGTTGCCGGCGCAGTTGAATTTGAAAGTAGCGGCTGACATTCTGGCCATGTTGCCCGTTGCTGCCGATGGATCCTCCCTGGAAGTATTGATCCTCAATGGCTTTAATGCGCAGGGCAGCCTCATAAGCTTGGTCGAGGGAGCGCAGGGGGGTATTCGAGATCCATTGGCCCAGCCTGCTCAATACGGATTCTCCCATTGCTCGTTCCCGTGGCACTCCCCATGGGGGCCGATCCACACATTACAGTGATCCGATTGACTAATTATTGTAACGAGTCCTGGGTGCCTAGGCGGGAATCCCAACGGTGGAGAAGTACTTGCAGAGACTGGCCCTGCCTCGACAGAAGTACAGACCGGCACCTTTGGGTCAGAGCAAACTTCAGTATCCCTTAAAGCGCTTGAGGGCAAAGCCACAGATCTGCAGCAGCCGCAGCCCCTCTCGCACATGGTGAATGTTGGAGCGACCATAGGTTCTGGGGAAATAGCGCACGGGGATATCCAGGATCTTCAGGGTGCGCTTGGCGGATCCCAGCAACAGGTCAAAATCTCCAAACGGGTCGAAATCCCCCCACTCTTGGCACAGCTTGGCAATCTGCTGGTAATCCTCCCGCCACAGGGCCTTGGTGCCACAGAGGGAATCTTTGATGCGGATGCCGAGAATGTAGGAGAGGAGAGCGGCAAAAAAACGATTGGCCCATTGGTTTAGCCGAGGCATTGCCTCTGGTTTCAGGGGATAGATAAGGCGACAACCATTGGCAAAATCACATCGCCCGGAAGCCACAGCCCGGAAAAACTTGGGCATGTCCTCTGCCTGTACCGTCAAATCGGCATCGAGGATGATCAACACATCCCCTGTAGCGGCGGCTAGCCCCTTGCGCACCGCATCCCCCTTGCCCTTGCCCTCCTGCCGTAGAGCCCGGATATTGCGGATCCCTTGGTATTCCGCCTGTACCCGCTGGATCTCGGCCCAAGTCCCGTCGCTGGAATGCCCCTCCACAAAAATGATCTCGGTGCGGGATCCCATCTCGGGCAAATGTTCCACGCAGCGGCGGATGTTGCCCGCTTCATTCCGAGCCGGAATCACCACGGTGCAGGAAGGCTGCTGCTCAGGGGGGGGATCCCAGGCAGGGTCGGGCTGCAGGCGAGCGATCGTATATTCCGTCAGGCAGAGGGCGTTGATCCCGGGCAATGGGGCAATCACCCGGTTGATCACAGTCGAAAGGAACGGGATCCGCCGCGGCAACAACAGCCGCTTGCCCTGCTGAATGACCTCGTATCCCGCCAGGTGCAGCAGATTGGCCACATCGGCTGCCGATAACCAGTTGGCTGCCGGCAGAGGCATCCGTTGCTTCAGAGCGGTTGCCAAGCCCAGAATCGGCTCCCAGAGCGGGTTGTGGTGGGAGAGGATCAGGCGGGTGCGTGGGGTACAGAAGCGGCGCAACTGCTGGAGAACCTGCTGGATGTCGGCCAGGTAGCCCAGGGTATTGACGAGCAAGATCACATCAAAAGGCTCCGCCAAGACGGGATCCCCTTTGTCCAGCGTGTGGGCATCTTGCACCCGGAAATGGAGATGGGGAAACTCTGCCTGAGCTTGGGCAACAATGTCCGCATCCCGGTCGATCCCCACCCCGAAGCTGGGCTGCAAGGCATTGAGCAGGGATCCCGTGCCGGAACCAATCTCCAAGATGCGCAAACCGGCAGGGACAAAAAAGCGATGCAGCCGCTCCAGATCCTCGTGGTAGTAGCGGTTTTTTTGCCGCCAGTAATACAAGGGGTGGGTCAACGCTGGCAAGGGATCCCTGGGGTATCGCTGGATAGTCTTCGATCATAAGGTGTGATCGTTTGCAACAACGGCTTCAAGCACCTTAGATCTCAATCTGTTGGTCACCCAACCCAGCTGGATCCCCGACAACAGGGGCGAAGCCCTCCAGCGATTGCGTACCGCAGCCACATCTTGCCACCCCAGTCTCTCCCCACCCAGCGATAGCAGTACAGGGAAAAGGGAAGCATTGGCGGGCAAGTGCCAACGAGCGGGGATCTCAGCGACGACGCACTTTATCCCTTTGGCTGACAAAGATGATGGCGCCAAAGAGAGCCCCCAGCACAACTGCACCAGCCACCAAGCTCCAGAGGAAGTTAGCAAGTGAGGGAGTCATAAAAGCGTTTCCTCCTCGTGCAAATAACCATTGCCCAACGGCTTTTCGATTATACCGAGCCCTGTCACCCTTCCAAAGCCTGCCTTTGTCCCTGCCGGGCGCTGTCATTTGGTAGTTTGGTATTCCAGGGGCACCTCCTCTAGGGTTTGGCTCTTGCCGGCAAAGGGGTTATCCGGCGTTAAGAACAGCATACAGTGACATTCCTTTCGCTCCCGCATGGGTACACAGGGGCAATTCCAATAGCCTGCTTTTGCTTCTGCCTCTTTGTCTTCATAAAAACGACAGGGACACAGCGGGGCGCCCAATTGCTCTTTGTGCAGAGCCAAGCCTTCGATCACCGCCGTCGTAATTGATGGATCCGAGCAGAAAAAGGTCTCGGAGCGTTTGGCGTAGGTTTCTGCGAAATGCCGCATCAACTCAAAGCTCTTCTGTGAGGACTTTTTGTAACCACGACTTTCCATGACGATTCCCAAAAGTGGAACTAACCGGCTGTTGCTAGCAATGGGGTTCACAGCTTTTTCCGACGACGCCTCCCGAAGCCAGTACAGACGTGTAGGGGGCCGGGATTCTATTAACTCCACAGATAACTCCACAGACCTCCCACAACGTCGAGAAAAGCTGTATCTCGCTCTTCGTTGTACAGCAGACCTCTAGGCAGGACAAAAGATTATGCCCTTGCTGTTACACAAGGCAACATCTAGGGGCCGTAGCAAGAGCCAGCCTTGGCGTACTCTACAGAATACCTTGACATCCTCCCCGGCCTGAAGGC
>NZ_JANSIC010000047.1:11197-13708 GCF_047461955.1 Synechococcus sp. R55.7 | reverse complement strand
GTGGCAGAGGGGATGCGCAGCTCCACAGCCGTATCCAGGCGAGAGCGTGGGGGTGGGGCTTCTCCCTGAGCCAGTTCTAGGTACTGGGCCAGCGGGTGATGCTCCTTCCAGCGGGATCCCACCTCAGCAGCCATCTGGGTGACTTGGATTTGATAAAGCTGAGCCAACTCGGCAGCATTGAGGTTGCCCCGCTCCACCTGATCGCGACTGGCCTCGGCCAAGACATCTACCACAAGGTTGCCTTGCTCATCAAACCGCCACAGTTCCAGGCGGCTGCGGGAACGCAGGCTCAGCTCCGTTGGCGAAGCTGGTCGAGTGAGGACATCGACGCGGGCGATGACGATGGCTTCCAGGCCCAGGTAATCGAAAAATTGGCCCACCGCCTCCGGCTTGCGGCGATCCCACTCAAACAGCTCGTAGATGGGCCAGCCCACCTTCTGCAAAATGGGCTGAATGCGACGGTTGTCCAGGGGCACCACCTTCTCGCCGTTGGGGATCAAGCCCAGACGCACCGCCTCTATGGCCAGGCGCTGGCCCAACAGTTGGGTATGCTCCAACCCTCCCACCCCCAAAATGCCAAGGCGACGGCGGGGTTGAGGCCGAATCGGCACCTGCAAAACCACATCCACAGGGGTGGTCAGGCCCGCTTGCAGGAGGATCTCCTGCTCTGCCTTTTCATAGTCGGGGTGCCACACCGTCAACAGCCAACGCCCGGCTGGGGCTTGGTCTAGCTCAAAAGCGCCCCGCTCATCGGTTTGAATCGGCTGATTGGGGTTCTCCATGCCCTCCAACTGCACCTGTGCCCCCGCCACAGGTTGCCCCACGCTGTTGCTCACCTGCCCCACCAGCCGTGCTGTTCCCTGGGGCTGCCCTCTGTTTTGGGAGGGAAACAACGGCGTCAACCGCGGAATGGGGGTGGCCGGAGCCTGAGCCAGCGCTCCTGAAGCCAGTGCCAGCCAGCCGCAGAGGGCCAGACTGCCTGTTCGCGAGAGCGTTGCGTAGCGATAGCTAATCCTGTGCCGGAGAGGATGAAAGAAGAAAAAAGGCATGGCGAAGGTTGCATCCGGTAGTAGCAGTCGGTTCTATTCTGCTCCGCACCCCTGACGCGAACAGGGCAAGATCCTGCTGCAGGGATCCTCACCCCGAAAAGGGGTTGTTGGCTTGCCATTGTTGGACAAACACCGGCACCATGTTGCGCACCTGCAGCCGAAACAGGCCCGCTGCCGCATCTTCAAACATCGGATCCCCGCCCACATCATCCCGCCCATAGGCTTCGTAGTAGCGAGCCCGATCCCCAGGCCGATCCCTCTGCAAGTCCACCACCACCACCACCCCGCGGCTGCGCAACTGGTTGGGGGTGAAGTTGGGAATTTCCACCGGCACCGTCGGGGCCACAAAGCGTAAGGCTGTATTCAGCAGAGAGTTGCCCTGGCGGTTGTAGTCCCGCGAGATCTGCATCTGGGTCAAAAGGATGTAGCGCAATCCCAGGGCATCCCCGATGGCCTTCAGCTTGGCCAAATCGGAGGTGTAGCGCTCATCCCGATCCAACAACGTTAGGCCCTGGGTGAGGGGCAGAAGCGGCTCAAACCGAGGATCCGGCCCCAAAGGCCCCTTCAAGAGCAGTACCGGTCGCTGGGGCTGCAACTCCTTCAGGGCCATGCTGAGGTGGCGGGCCAGCTCATCCGAGTAAACGGGTTCATCGGGCAAAAGGCCAATGCCCTCCGGCTGGCGGGTCGGTTCCCCTGGCGGCAGGCGAATATCCTGAGTGGAGACAAAGCCGGCCCGGACTTCCACCTGGGTGCTGGTCAGGGGAAAACCCGGCACCTCCACATCTACCAAATACAGGCCAGCCGGCAGTTCCGGCAGCACGTAAGTGCCGTCGGCAGCAATGCGGACGGTTTGCCTGGGTTGGGTTGGCGTGGCGGCCAGGTGCAAAACCCCCGTCTGAACAGGTTGGCCGGCAATATCCAGCACCCGCCCGGTCACCACACCGCGGTTGCCTGGAGAGGGGACTCCCCCGTTCAGGACCTCTGTCCCGCCGTCGCCAACTTGAGCCTGAATATCCTGCAAACGGCGCAAAGCTGGGATCCCTGCTGCCACCACCCACAGATCCCGCTCCCCCAGCATCACCAGACCCGTCGGCTGTCCCTGCAGCCGCAGCGAGGCCACCAATCGCCCCGTCTGTAAATCCACCAGCTGCAGGCGGTCGCTATCGCGGGAGGTCACGTAAGCCCAACGTCCATCAGGGGAAAGGGCCAGCCGCGTCGGTCGCCAATCCAGGCCAACCCGCTGCAGGGCCTCGCCGCTGCGGCTCAGATCCAGCACTGTTAGATCTTGGCTGCCGGAGTTGAGCACCACCAAGCGTTGCCGTTCGGCATCCAAAGCCATCGCTTCCGGAGTATTGCCGCCGCGCCAACGGGCCAACAACTCCCCATTGTCTGGGTTGACCACCAGCAAACTGAGGGGATCCTCCCCGGCTAGACCCACAAACAGGGATCCCCGCTCCGCATC
>NZ_JANSIC010000047.1:9483-11097 GCF_047461955.1 Synechococcus sp. R55.7 | reverse complement strand
GCCTGCTCCTCCAACAGCCCAACCGCAACCCAGCCCCGATCCGGTACCCCATCGATGCGATCGGCAGAGCTGCGCAACGGCAAAAGCCAATCCCCCTCTGTCCTCAGGCCGTTCCCGTCCGTCGAAAAGTTCTCCACCGCAGAGGAGGAGCCTGCTGCCGGCAAAGGGATCCCTTGCCCCAACACAGGGGATCCCAGCCCCAGCACACCACTCAGCACAACCAGCCATTGCCACCGCATGGCCTTCTCCACCCCACAGTCGCGCCTACTTTGACTCAGGAGATCCTCGCCCAACCAGCATAGCCAACCCGACTGTCCGCTCGCTGTCAGCAAACCCAAACACATTTTGACAGGTTGCCCAGACGAACATAGAATGGATATTCGCTGGTTTTGTCAGGATCAACCATGAAGGTGCGGCCTTCCGTCCGTCGGATCTGTGAGAAATGCCGAGTCATCCGCCGCCATGGTCGGGTGATGGTGATCTGTTCTTCCAACCCGAAGCACAAGCAGCGGCAGGGCTAGAGGTTCGATGGTGGGTGGGTTCAGCCTGCAACGGGAGACAGAGGCAAAGGCTTCCGACACAACCGAGCAAAACGTTGGCTAGACCTCTCGGTGAGCATGGATCCCAAGACCGGCATCTCTACAGCAACATCTCTCTGAATGAGGATCCCATCTCAGGCAGGCAACTTGGTTTGATTTGATTTCGATAAGGTACCCCTGACTATGGCACGGATTGCGGGAGTTGACATCCCCCGAGAAAAGCGAGTGGAGATTGCCCTCACCTACATTTACGGCATTGGGCTGACCCGCTCCCGCCAGATTTTGGCGAAGACCGGTATCAATCCGGATACTCGTACCCGCGACCTCACCGACGCTGAGGTGGCCGCCCTACGGACGGTGGTGGAGGGCGAATACCAGGTAGAAGGGGATCTGCGCCGCCAGGAGGCGATGAACATCAAGCGGCTGATCGACATCGGCACCTATCGAGGTCGTCGCCATCGCCTGGGTCTGCCCGTGCGTGGTCAGCGCACCCGCACCAACGCCCGCACCCGCAAGGGGGTCAGGAAAACGGTGGCCGGCAAGAAGAAAGCTCCTGCCAAGAAGTAGTCGCTCGGCTTTGCGCGGAAGGCAAAACTCTTCCACCATCCCGAATCCCAACCCCAAACAGTCGATTGCAAGGACACCTGGATCATGGCTCGGCAGCAACGGCGCGGACGTAAAGTCAAAAAGAACATCCCCAATGGGGTGGCCTACATTCAGTCCACCTTCAACAACACCATCGTCACCATCACGGATCCCAACGGCGATGTGGTGTCTTGGGCCTCGGCAGGTTCTACGGGCTTCAAAGGGGCCAAAAAGGGCACTCCCTTCGCCGCCCAAATGGCAGCAGAAAGTGCGGCGCGTCAAGCCATGGAGAACGGCATGCGCCAGATCGAAGTGATGGTGAGCGGGCCGGGAGCCGGTCGGGAAACCGCCATTCGCGCTCTACAGGCAACGGGCCTGGAAATTACCCTTATTCGAGATATTACCCCCATTCCCCACAACGGTTGCCGTCCCCCCAAGCGGCGGCGTGTCTGAAGGATCCCGCGTTGAGGGCCGGTCGAGCGTCTGTAGG
>NZ_JANSIC010000047.1:3749-9383 GCF_047461955.1 Synechococcus sp. R55.7 | reverse complement strand
AGGTCTGCCCAAGCGTGAGATGACCTCGAAGTTTCATCAGTTCTCCAAACGGATGTCGAGCCAGACGGACGGGGCCACCATGACGATTCAAACCAGCCGAACCCTCTCCCACTCTCTGGGCAGCAGAGCGAGCTCAAGCGCTGTTGCTTACCAGACCGAGTGTGTTGAATCTCATCGGGATGATAACGGCGTTCACTACGGCAAATTTGCTCTGGGGCCACTGGAGCGCGGCCAAGGGATCACGGTGGGCAACGCTTTGCGGCGGGTGTTGCTCTCCAATCTGGAGGGGACGGCGGTGACTGCTGTACGCATTGCCGGGGTGACCCACGAGTTTTCCACGGTGCCGGGGGTGCGGGAAGACGTGATGGAGATCCTTCTAAACATGAAGGAGCTGGTGCTGCGCTCCAGTTCCCCCGAGACTCAGGTGGGCCGCTTGGTGGCTCAGGGGCCAGGGGAAGTTACTGCTGAGAAGCTGCAATTGCCCAGCGATGTGGAGGTGATCAACCCCCGTCACCACATTGCCACCCTGGCGGAAGGGGCGATTTTGGAAATGGAGTTCATGATTGGCCGGGGACATGGCTACCGCGCCGTCGATTACTCCGACAGCAAAGCGATGGCGATTGATTTTCTGCAGATCGACTCTGTCTTCATGCCGGTGCGCAAGGTGAACTACGCTGTGGAAGCAGCTCGGGTGGGCCAATTCCTGGAAAAAGATCGGCTAGTATTGGAAATCTGGACCAACGGCAGCCTCACCCCGCAAGAGGCCCTCAGCCAAGCGGCCCGCATTTTGGTGGGCTTGTTCGCACCGCTGCAGGAGGTCAGCTTCGATGCTCCTGTGCCGCCCAAGCCAGACGAGGACAACCAAAAAAACCAGATCCCCATCGAGGAGCTACAGCTCTCGGTACGGGCCTACAACTGTCTGAAGCGAGCTCAGATCAACACGGTAGCCGATCTGCTGCTCTATACCGAGGAAGATCTGCTGGAGATCAAAAACTTTGGCCAGAAGTCTGCCGAAGAGGTGGTGCAGGCTTTGAAAGCCCGCTTTGGTCTGACACTGCCCCGCACCCGCGAAAAAGGCAAGGCCTAGAGTTTAGGTTCCGTCTCAAGCATCTGCACCGCTAGCACAACCGCGTCAAAACGCAAGGATCCCCGAAGAGTGTAGGACACAAGACAGAGGTTACCATGCGCCACCGCCGTCGTACCCCCCACCTCAATAAGCCCGCCGACCAGCGCAAGGCCCTGATGCGGGCGCTGACCACGGCTCTGCTGCGGGAAGGGCGGATCACCACCACCAAAGCCCGCGCCAAAGCCATTCGGGCCACCACCGAGAAGATGATTACCCTGGCCAAAGAGGGATCCCTGGCGGCGCGGCGACAGGCGCTGGCCTACATCTACGACAAGGAGCTGGTGCGCTCCCTGTTTGAGCAGGCTCCTGAGCGCTACCGGGATCGGCCCGGTGGCTATACCCGCATCTTGCGCACCGTGCATCGGCGGGGGGATGGAGCAGAAATGGCGGTCATCGAGCTGGTGTAGCGGAAAGGGATCCATGCCGTACCGTCGCATTGCCCTGAGAATTCAGTACCTCGGCAGCAGGTTCTATGGCTGGCAGCGCCAGGCAGCCCGCCGTACCGTGCAAGGGGTGCTGGAGGAGGCGATTGCGTCGCGGGCGGGGCATCCGGTAACCCTCTATGGGGCCGGTCGCACCGATACGGGGGTTCATGCTGCAGGCCAGGTGGCCCACTTCGACACCACCTCCGGTATCCCTGCGGCGGAGTGGTCGAGGGTGCTGAACGACTGTCTGCCGGAAGATGTGGTAGTGCTGGCTTCTGCTCAAGTGCCTGGCTCCTGGCATGCCCGCTTTTCGGCTCGCTGGCGCCGTTACCGCTACCTGATTCTGAACCGGGAGCGACCGGATGTGTTCTGGCGCCTCTTTAGCTGGCAAGTGCGTTGGCCTCTGCAGGTGGAGCCGATGGCGGAAGCCCTGAATTCCCTGCTGGGGGAGCACAGCTTGGAAGCCTTCCGGCGGCGGGGATCGGATCGGCCCCACTCGCGGGTACAGGTGCAGGAGGTGCTCTGCCAGCGGCTGGGGGACTTGATCAGCATCGAGGTGCAGGCCAGCGGCTTCCTCTACCGGATGATGCGGCTCTTGGTGGGATCCCTAGAGGTGGTGGGCCGGGGCCAGCTCAGCCCGGCACAGTTTGTCCACCTGTGGCAACACAACGACTGGAGCCAGATGCGCACCCGCTACAGCGCTCCTCCGCAAGGGCTGTGCCTGACGGATGTGGGCTATGCTGCGGATCCCTTCGGTCAACAGTTCGCCCACTCGCTGCCCTTTTGGGCCTTGCCCACAGAGCCTCCCTCCGCCCTCCGGTCGCCGGCTGCGTTGGCCCATTCCTGCGGTTGATCTGGGCGATCTCCAAGCTTGTCCTGATATGTTTCCTTGGCTGCCATGAACAAAACTCCCCTTCCCAACCCCGAGACTCTGGCGCCCCGCTGGTATCTGGTGGATGCTGCCAATCAGCGCCTGGGCCGCTTGGCCGCCGCTGTGGCCACCCTCTTGCGGGGTAAGCATAAACCGGACTTCACCCCTCACCTGGATACGGGGGACTATGTAATTGTGATCAACGCTGAGAAAGTGGTGGTCACCGGCAAAAAGCGCACCCAAAAGCTCTACCGCCGCCACTCCGGCCGTCCTGGCGGCATGAAAGTGGAAACCTTTGCCCAACTGCAGGCGCGGCTGCCGGAGCGGGTGGTGGAAAAAGCGGTCAAGGGAATGTTGCCCCACACCCGTTTGGGCCGGCGGCAATTCACCAAGCTGAAAGTTTATGTCGGGCCGAGCCACCCTCATGAGGCCCAGCAGCCCCAAGTTTATCCCCTCAACACGATCCCAGGAGCCAAAGCATGACTCAAGCGAGCAGCCAACGAGCCGTTTATTGGGGAACGGGACGCCGCAAAACCGCCGTTGCCCGCGTGCGTTTGGTGCCCGGCACGGGCAAAATCATCATCAACGACAGGCCGGGAGACCAGTATCTGCAGTATCAAGAAGCCCTGCTGGCCAGTGTGAAGGGGCCGCTGGAGATCCTTGGACTGGAAAACTCCTACGACATCTTGGTGCGAGCCCATGGCGGCGGCGTTCACGGCCAGGCGGATGCGATCAAGCTGGGGGTGGCGCGCGCCCTCTGCGAGGTGGATCCGGCCAATCGCGGCCCTTTGAAAGTCGAGGGTTATCTGAAACGGGATCCGCGCGCCGTGGAGCGGAAGAAATACGGCCTGCGCAAGGCCCGCAAGGCTCCCCAGTACTCGAAGCGCTAGGGATCCCTGCCGTTGTTTTTAGAGGAAGATGTTGATAGACAAGGGTATAGAAACAGGCCCAGAGGAGGAAAGGGTTATGCCCAAGAAAGGATTGCACCCGCAGTGGTATCCAGAAGCCAAAGTCATCTGCAACGGCGAAGTGGTGATGACGGTGGGATCCACCAAGCCGGAGCTCAGGGTGGATGTTTGGTCGGGCAACCATCCCTTTTTCACCGGCAGCCAAAAGATCATCGACAGCGAAGGCCGGGTGGAGAAGTTCATGCGCAAATACGGCATGGGAGGTGGCAAAAAGGCCAAGTAGAGGTTCCCCCCTCCGGGTGTGGGCAACGCTTGGATCCCTGGGTATTGCGAATCTATGGCTTCTGCTCAACTGATCGACCAGCTTAAGAATGTCGAAGCCACTTTTCAGGAGCTGACGGTGCGCTTGGCCGATCCGGACGTGGCCACGGATCCAGCTGAGCTGCAGCGGATTGCCAAGGCCCGCTCCTCCTTGGAGGCCACCGTCCAGGCTTTTCACGACTGGCAAAAGCTGAATCGCGATCTGCAACAGACGGAAGAACTTTTGCGGGAATCGGCCTCCGACCCGGAGCTGGAGGCGATGGCAAGAGCGGAACTTGAGCAACTGCGGGCCCGCCAAGAACAACTGGAGGAAAAGCTCACCCTGCTGCTGCTGCCCCGGGATCCCAACGACGACAAGAACATCATGTTGGAGATTCGCGCCGGCACCGGTGGGGAGGAGGCGGCGCTGTGGGCGGCGGATCTGGCCCGCATGTACACCCGCTACGCCGAAAAGCTGGGCTGGTCGGTGCGTCTGGCGAGCCTCTCGGAAGGAGAGCTGGGGGGCTACAAAGAGGCGATCCTGGAGATTCAAGGGGATCAGGTGTACAGCAAGCTCAAGTTTGAAGCTGGCGTGCATCGGGTGCAGCGGGTGCCCGTCACCGAAGCGCAAGGCCGTGTCCACACCTCGACGGCCACGGTGGCGGTGATGCCAGAGGTGGACGAGGTGGAGGTGGTCATCGACCCGAAAGACATCGAAATCAAAACGGCACGCTCCGGGGGGGCAGGCGGCCAAAACGTGAACAAGGTGGAGACGGCGGTGGATCTTCTCCACAAGCCCACCGGGATCCGGGTGTTTTGTACCGAGGAGCGTTCCCAACTGCAGAACCGCCAGCGGGCCATGCAGATTTTGCGGGCCAAACTCTACGAGATGAAGCTGCAGGAGCAACAGGCCTCCATCAGCTCTGCTCGGCGCATGCAGGTGGGAACGGGATCCCGCTCGGAAAAAATTCGCACCTACAACTACAAGGACAACCGCGTTACCGACCACCGCCTTAACCAGAATTTCCCTCTGCAGCCCATCTTGGATGGGGAGCTGGACGACTTGATCCAAGCTTGTATTGGCCTTTACCAAAAAGAGCTGTTGGCGGAGCTATCCTAGGCCAAGCTGAGTTACCGCCAGCGGATGGGATCCCTTCTCGAGGACCTTTCCTCTGCCGAGCTAGCGGTAGAATAAATACCCACGTCGAGTGCCTAAACCCCCATGCTGGCCGAATACCGCCAACACGCCGCTGCCCGCGAGGCCCAAGGGATCCCGCCGCTGCCCTTAAACGCTGCCCAGACCAGCCAGGTGTGCGAGCTCCTGAAGGCCCCGCCTGCTGGCGAAGAAGCCTTTTTGTTGCACCTCTTAACAGAGCGCGTCCCGCCGGGGGTCGATGAAGCCGCCTATGTGAAAGCGGGCTTTTTGGCCGCTGTGGCCAAGGAGGAGGTTGAATCCCCGTTGATCACTCCCCTGCGGGCGGTGGAGCTCTTGGGCACCATGCTGGGGGGCTACAACGTCCAGGTTTTGCTGGATCTGTTGCGGGATCCCCGGAGTGAGATTGCAGCGGCAGCAGCCCGCGCCCTCAGCCACACGCTGCTCATCTTCGATGCCTTTCACGATGTGCTGGAGCTGAGCCAAGCCGGCAATGCCTATGCCCGACAGGTGATCGAGTCTTGGGCCAAGGGCGAATGGTTTACCGCCAAAGCTCCCCTGGCCGCAGCAATCACTGTAACAGTGTTCAAAGTTGCCGGCGAGATCAACACCGACGACCTTTCCCCCGCCGCCCACGCCACCACCCGCCCGGATATCCCCCTCCACGCCCAAGCCATGCTGGAGTCCCGCGCTCCAGGATCCCTGGCCGCCATTGCCGAGCTGAAGCGCCGCGGCCATCCCGTTGCCTTTGTGGGGGATGTGGTGGGCACCGGCTCCTCCCGCAAATCCGCCCTCAACTCGCTGCTCTGGCACATCGGCCACGACATTCCCCATGTGCCCAACAAGCGGGC
>NZ_JANSIC010000047.1:1924-3649 GCF_047461955.1 Synechococcus sp. R55.7 | reverse complement strand
GGCGTGCGCCCGGGCACCAGTTGTGAGCCCCTCATTACCACGGTGGGATCCCAGGACACCACCGGCCCCATGACCCGCGATGAGCTGAAGGAGCTGGCCTGTCTGGGCTTCAACGCCGACCTAGTGCTGCAGAGCTTCTGCCACACCGCCGCCTATCCCAAGCCGGTGGACATCCAGATCCACAAAGAGCTGCCCGACTTTTTCGCTTCCCGCGGGGGCGTTGTCCTGCGTCCCGGCGATGGCATCATCCACTCCTGGCTGAATCGCATGTTGCTGCCCGACACCGTGGGCACAGGGGGCGACTCCCACACCCGCTTCCCCTTGGGGATCTCCTTCCCGGCGGGATCCGGTCTGGTGGCCTTTGCCGCCGCCATGGGGGTGATGCCCTTGGACATGCCGGAGTCGGTGCTGGTGCGCTTTACAGGTGAATTGCAGCCGGGGATCACCCTGCGGGACATTGTCCATGCCATCCCCTACGTGGCCATTCAGAGGGGGCTGCTCACCGTTGAGAAAAAAGGCAAGAAAAACGTCTTTGCCGGGCGCATCATGGAGATCGAGGGCCTGCCGCATCTGAAGGTGGAGCAAGCTTTTGAGTTTACCGATGCCTCGGCAGAGCGCAACTGTGCCGGCTGTACCATCCAGCTGAGCCTCGAGACGGTCTCAGAATATCTGCGCTCCAACGTGGTGCTGCTGAAGAACATGATCGCCCGCGGCTATCAGGATGCGAGAACCTTGCTGCGGCGCATCGCCAAAATGGAAGCATGGCTGGCCAACCCCACCCTCCTGGAGGCGGATGCCGACGCCGAATACGCCGAAGTCATCGAAATTGACCTCAGCACCATCACCGAGCCAATTGTCTGTGCCCCCAACGATCCCGACAAGGTGATGACCCTGAGCGAAGTCCATGCCCAACACGCCGCCGGCAACCCCGATACGCCGATCAAGATTGACGAAGTTTTCATCGGCTCCTGCATGACCAACATCGGCCACTACCGCGCCGCCGCCAAAATCCTGGAAGGCCAAGGGCGGGCCAAGGTGCGCCAATTCTGGATCTGTCCGCCCACCCGCATGGATGAGGCACAACTGCGCTCGGAAGGCGTATACGGCATCTTTGCTGCCGCCGGGGCCAGAACGGAAATGCCGGGATGCAGCTTGTGTATGGGCAACCAAGCCCGCGTGGAAGACGGGGCCACCGTCATGTCCACCTCCACCCGCAACTTCAACAACCGCATGGGCAAAGACGCGCGGGTTTATCTGGGATCCGCCGAGCTGGCCGCCGCCTGCGCCCTTTTGGGCCGGATCCCCACCCCTGAGGAGTACCGAGAGATCGTCTCCACCAAGATCCAGCCCTTTGCCGGCGAGCTGTACCGCTACCTCAACTTCCACGAGATCCCCGGCTTTGAGGACGAAGGACGGGTCATCCCGCGGCAGCACGTGGAGGAGCTGTCCAGGAGCCGTTCTTGAGCGAGAATAGGGGCTAGCTGCCCTGATAGCATGGCAGGGATCGCCCCATTGCCCTGGAGAAAGCTCAATGGCCCTGAATCCAAAGAGGATCCGCCGCATCCACCGCACCCTTGCCCCCATCCTGGCCTTGCCTTTGGTGGTAACGGTGCTAACGGGATCCCTCTATCAAATTGCCCGCCTTAACGAAAACTTCGACTACTACTGGCTGATCCAAATCCACAAAGGGCAGTGGGGCCCCCTCGACCTGCAAGCGGTTTACCC
>NZ_JANSIC010000047.1:0-1824 GCF_047461955.1 Synechococcus sp. R55.7 | reverse complement strand
AAAAAAGCAAAGTAATAGAGGAGGAGGATGCTCTATGGCTCTTGTCCGCTGGGATCCATTTCGTGAAATTGACGAAATTCAACGGGAAATGAACCGGATGTTCGACCGGCTGATCCCTCGCACCACCGAGGCCGACGGCTTTGCCTTCATGCCGGCAGTGGAGATGCACGATGATCCCGAAACCATTACCCTGAAGCTGGAGCTGCCCGGCTTGAACCCCAACGACTTGGATATCCAAGCGACAGCCGAAGCGGTCTCCATCACCGGGGAACGGCGATTTGAGAAGCGCTCTGAAGACAAAGGGGTAACCCGGACTGAATTCCGTTACGGGCGCTTCCAACGGGTGATCCCGCTGCCGAACCGGATCAAACACGATCAGGTGAAAGCCGAATACAAAGATGGGATCCTCACCCTCACCTTGCCCAAGGCAGACTCTGAAAAAGCCCAAGTGGTCAAAGTGAGCGTTGTCTCCTGATGGCCTAGAGGTTAGGCAACTTCCTAATAGGGAAAAAGGATCCCATAGAGGTAGGCGATGAGCCTACCTTTTTTTACATTTCGGTTCAAGATTCCATGGCTTCCCAGCTCCCCTCTCCTTCTGGGAAAGGGGCCGGGGCAAGGGCAGGGGCAACGACCATAAACTGGCTTCGCTGCAGGGATCCCCAGCTCTCCCTACCGAACTCAACTCAACTCGATTTGACTTTTGCCCGCCGCTTTGGATAGGGTTTGAGTGCGCAACGGAGCCAAGGTTGAGAGCATGGCCAGCGTTACCTACGAACACGTTACCAAGCGCTACAGAGACACCACCGCCGTCCATGACCTGAACATCACCGTCGAAGACGGGGAATTTCTCGTCTTTGTCGGCCCCTCCGGCTGCGGCAAAACCACCTCCCTGCGCATGCTGGCCGGCTTGGAAGAAGTGAGCGCCGGCTCCATCTACATTGGCGACCGACGGGTGAACGATGTCCCCCCCAAGGATCGGGATATCGCCATGGTCTTCCAATCCTATGCCCTCTACCCCCACATGACCGTGGCCGAGAACATGGCCTTTGGCCTCAAGCTGCGCGGCCTGCCACGGGCGGAGATCGAAAGCCGGGTTAGGGGGGTGGCCAAGCGCCTTGGGATCGAGCACTTGCTCAACCGCAAGCCCAAGGAACTTTCGGGTGGGCAACGGCAGCGGGTTGCCGTCGGGCGGGCCATCGTGCGCAATCCGGCGGTGTTTTTGATGGATGAGCCCCTCTCCAACTTGGATGCCAAGCTGCGGGTACAGGCGCGGGCCGAGATCAGCAAGTTGCACATGCAACTGGGCACCACCTTTATCTACGTTACCCACGACCAGGTGGAGGCCATGACCATGGGCAACCGCATCGCCGTCATGAAGGATGGCCGCCTGCAGCAGGTGGATACCCCCCACACCCTCTACACCCGCCCGGCCAACCTGTTTGTGGCCGGGTTCATCGGCAGCCCCGCCATGAATTTCTTCCAGGCCAAGCTGCGGGAGCAGGAGGGCACCCTCTGGATCGATACCGGCGCCTTCCGCGTGGCCATCCCGCCCCACCAGGCAGAGCCCTATTGGCAATACGTCGGCAAGTCGGTCATCTTCGGCATCCGCCCGGAAAACATCCACGATCCCCAGTACCAACCCCCAGGGATCCAACCTGCCCCGGTGCGGGCTAAGGTCTCGGTAACGGAGCTGGTGGGCCATGAAGTAATCCTCTATCTCAGCACCAGCGACCGAGAAGGGATCCTGGCCGAGCAGGAGTTTATTGCCCGCGTGGATCCCCGTACCCAGCTGCGCGTCAACCAGTGGGCGGAAGTGATCTTCGA
>NZ_JANSIC010000046.1:0-13755 GCF_047461955.1 Synechococcus sp. R55.7 | reverse complement strand
TGACCGCTTGATCCATTCTGCCGCTGCCTGAGGAGATGCCATGACCACTGCCCTCGCCCCCCGTAAAACCCACACTTCAGAGGAATACTTTGCCCTGGAAGCTGAATCAGAGGCCACAGGCGGGATCCGCCGTGAATTTCGCAATGGGGAAATTATTGAGATAACTGGCGGCACACCCATTCATAGCCAACTGATTACCAGTGTCAATGCCCTACTTTGGCTTAAGCTAAGAGGCAAGGGTTTTTCCGTTTTTTCTAGTGATCTCAGACTTTACATACCTGCCTTCGAACAATATGTCTATCTCGATGGTATGGTGATCCAAAACCCAGTTCAGCTTAAAGAAGGGCGCAAGGATACTGTCACTAACCCTATCTTAATTGTGGAAGTGCTCTCGCCTGCCACCGAAAGCTACGATAGAGGAGCGAAGTTTGCTGCCTATCGCTCTCTCCCAACTTTACAGGAGTATCTGCTAATTGACCAAGCTCGAATCAGTGTAGAACACTACCGCCGCCAGGGAAATGTCGAGTGGATCTTCAGGGACTACCATGCCCTGGATGATGTTGTTACGCTGCCATCTGTCAACATCACTTTTTCCCTGGCAGACATTTACGGTGATATTGAATTAGAGCAAGATTCAAATGCAACACGCTCCTGACAAGAAACTACTCCCCCACTTGAAACGTAGATGAGGCAAGTTGGGAATGCCTGAAGTGATTCTGCTAGATATCTACATCCGGCTCTGGCTAGGGTTACACGGCTATGCCATAAAAGACTACTAAAGGATGAGATGGGCGACAATGTTTGCAGAAGTATCTAGGGCGTTTTAACTCATTCAAGGGAGGAAAAACTATGACTGCTACCTATGCTGTGTCTTCTAAGCCAATGACTTTTGCTGAGTTTCTGGAGTGGAAACCTAACAGACGATACGAACTACACAACGGAGTTGCGGTTGAGATGCAACCCACAGGGAAACATGATGAAATCAGTGGTTTTCTTGCCACCGAATTGGCATTAGAAATCCGCAGGTGCAACCTCAACTATTTTCTAGGTCGGGACACCTTGATCAAGGCGCCGGAAGGCGATACTGCCTACGCTCCTGATGGAGTGGTGATTGACCGTACCGCCTTGGCCAGAGAACCCCTGTGGCAGAAATCCTCGACGCTCATCCACGGAACCTCTATTCCTCTTGTCATTGAAATTACCAGCAACAACTGGCGAGATGACTACTGGCATAAGCTGAGTGACTACGAGACGTTAGGTATTGCCGAATACTGGATCGTTGACTACCAAGCGTTGGGGGGTCGTCGGTACATTGGCGAGCCGAAGGTTCCCACAATCTCGGTTTTCCAACTGGTCAATGAGGAATATCAGGCGCAATTATTTCGGGGCAATGACCGGATTCGCTCTAAAGTTTTCCCTGAATTAAACCTCACGGCTGAGCAGATTTTTCGGGCTGGAGCCTAGCATGGTCAAGGCACTTCCGCCCGTATTAGCTCGTGGTCAGAGGCAACTTTTTCCAGCCCATTGGCAGAAGCATATCGAATTGGCTGATATATGGCTACCACCCTTCTGAAAGACGTTCCACAATATCCCGACGGGACAACACCTTTTCGCAGGTCTCCCATCTTGGGCCTTTGGGTTCAACTGTGCTTGCGTAGCGCAGCTCAAAAGCGTTGGCCTGTTTCTTGCGCTCTGTAAACTCCTGCAATTTGGCCTCCAGAGTTTCGATATTCTCAATCCACTCATCTTCGATAGTATCGGGCAAAGAACCGAACAAGTCGTAGCGATCTTTCATCCGCTGAGAAAGCACCTCGTATACCTTTTCGTCGTGGGTACCGTGGTACACCAGGTTGAGCATGTCCACACGGTCGCGGGTCTGACCAAAGCGCTTGATCCGCCCGATGCGCTGCTCTAGGCGGGAAGGATTCCAAGGGAGATCAATGTTGATCAGCGTGCCCAAAGTTTGGAGATTCAGACCTTCACAAGCAGCATCGGTGGCCACCACCAGCCGAATGGTACGCTCTCGCACGGCTCTCTTGATATCTTCCCGCTCTGCGCTCCGCCATTCTCCGGCAAAAAACAAACCCGACTTGTGGGCGCCTGCATAGAGAGCCACACTTTCTTGAGGCAGACGTTGGCTCAGGTTGTTGGCCACCCAATGGGCGGTATCAAAATACTGGCTGAAAATGATGCATCCCAAGTCCAGCCAGTGTCGTTCCTGTAGGAAATAGAGGACGGCATCGAGTTTGGGATCCGTGCTCTTTTGGCTCAAGACGCTAACAATGCGCTCCAAATGGGCATATTCTGCCTCTAAAATCTCTGGAAGGTTGTCTAACAGCCAATCTTCTTCTCCGTCCTCCTCAAAAAAACGCCGCTTTTCCAGTAGTTTCTGAGCCGTAGATAGGCCGCTGGCAATACTGGAGCAGATCCGGCTTTGCATGATGCTTTTCATAAACCCAGCGGATTGGGTACGCTGTCTCAAAGCCCTAGCAAAATCTTGGGCAGCTTCATAGGCCACATCAAATTCGGGAGAAGTGAGCAAACCCAGCCCACAGAACATGGGCAATTGCTCTCCCTCGCTCGGCCAAATATCGACGGCAATCCGCTCAAGCAAGCCCAATTCTTCCAAGGTAGAGCGTTTTCGCAATACGGTATGGCGCAGAATTGGGTTGTGTCGCTGGAAAAAAGTCAGCCCCTGTTGGCGCTCTTCCAGGGCATCTCGCAGTTCTTGGCGGGTGAAGTCCTCCAATTCCGTCAGGGGCTTATCTGTGAAGTGTTGACCTTTGAAGAGCTTCAGATCGCTGCGGATGTGGTCAAACAAGGGATCCTCAACAGATGGCGGCAGAGGATTGCGGAGCAAATTCCAGGCAAAATGCTCGTCGGTCACTGCTTGTTGTCCTGTCAAGATGGGCAGGATCCTTTGCGTCTGCTGCCACAACTGCTGATGCCGTCGTCCCAACACATGCTCGGCACCGCTGTTGAGCACTCCCAGCAGATCCCACAGTTCCTCAACATGGGTTTGGATGGGGGTGGCTGTGCCCAAAAGGACGTGCTTGGACTGGGTGGCCGCCTTGCCCATAAAGTCCAAGAGATTGTTGGGTTTGGGATCCCTTACCGTGACACCACGGGTACAGCGGGCGCGGTGGGCCTCATCCAGGACAATCGTGCCAAAGCGTCGTTCCAAAAGGCATTGGGCTTCGGGGGCATTGTGAAAGATGAGACCCGTAGAAACAATACCAATTTGATAGGGGCAACGGCCAATACCTTCAGCACCCTTGGTTTTGATGATGTGCCCATTGGCATCTTGCCATACCTTGCGGTTGGAGAGCCACACAGCAGAGGGAATGCCCAGTTTATCTTTGAGTTCCACTTGCCACTGCTGGCAGAGGGTAGCCGGACAAAGAATTAAGGCTGGCCCATCTTCCAAAAGGCACGCCACCATCGCCGCAACCGCCAAAGACAAGGTTTTACCCAGCCCCACTTCATCTGCCAGAATGAGTCGCACTGCACCATACAGCTCTCGGTGTTCCAGGAACATTTCCACAAACGACTGCTGCCATGGTTTGAGAACCTCACCCCGGCGATAGAGAGGGGCTTCCACCAATGCGGCTCCAGGAACATCGACAGGTTGCAAGTCTTGAAGAAATACCTCTACCTTGCGAGATAATCGCCCCACCTCTTCCACAATCGCTTCTGGCAGAGGAACACTCCGTTCCCACAGGTACTGAAACTCCGCTTCGACCCAAGCAACCCCTTCTGGCGACTGGTCTTCCCAGACAATTTCGTAATGCTCTTGCCATCCCTGCCGCGTTTCGTTGAGGCTGCCGATAAAAGCAGATTTGGTGCCATCTCTTGCCTCAATAACACCTGCTTTGCCGTGGAGAAAGGGGGCATCTGCGGCTGACACCACTCGCACTTCCACTTTGCCGCTTTTGAGGATTTCGTAAAGTTGACGGTAGCGGGGGCGCTGTAATAGGCTGGTGATCGATTCTCCTTTCTCTTCGTTCCATTTTTCTTTGAGCGCCATTTCTCTGGCCTGGCGGGAAGCTTTGCCGATGGCAATATCCCAGGGATCCAAGTCGCTGTTACAGACGATCTGCACCTGCTCGATGTGTGTAATCTCTTCAGTCACCAATTCAAAAATAGAAGAGCGAAAGTACCCAGCAATGCGCTTGTAGGTGCGTGCCTTTGCCAGGCGATCTTTGAGAAAGACATGGCTGAGCCGCTGCTGGCGGGAACTGAAACGGCGTAGGAAAGAAGTGCTGGACATGGCGGGCTGGGGTAAAATTGTAACAATACTCTAGCCTTAAAATGAGCAGCCGAAGGCGCAAGCAGCGTCTTTGCAGAATAAGCTGATCAGCGCAAGGTAGCCATGTCAACCGTACAAGAGTCTGCAGGCTTTCAGGGCAGAGAGAAGCGCAGCATAGGAATATCCGAAGCACAAGCGCGGCTTATTCAAGAGAAAATTCAATCCGTCTTTGGCTCGGATCTGTGGGCTATTGTTGTCTATGGATCCCGCGCCAATAATTCATGGGTTCACGGCTCTGACCTCGATTTATTAGTAATTGCAGAGAATATACCCGATTGCAGAAGCAGAGATGACTTACTGCTTCCTACCTGCAGGGATCTAGAAAAACTTCTTGGCTTGGAGATAAACTTTATCTTGCTAAAGCCCACAGAGCTATGCAGGCCAGCCAGCTTGACTTATGAAGTGGCTACCAACCACCACATCATCTATGAAAAGCAGAACTGCATCACGCAGATCAGGGATATAGTCAATCAACTCATCTGTGACAGTTTAATTACGTATAAAGTATGCCGGGGGATCCCCTATTGGGTGAATAACGATGAGAAAGAAATTAGCAAGAGACTACTATCAAAGGGCTAATTATCGCATCCAAGCGTTGTCATTCTTCTATGAGGTTGGCGATTACGCTGATGTAGTTCGGATGTGCCAAGAAATCATTGAGTTATTCATCAAAGCTTGCCTAATCATTAAGGGAATAAACTACGGCAAAACCCATGACCCTGGTGGCCAAGTAGCAGAAAATAGAGAACGGTTCCCAGAGCTTTCTGACGAGGAAATAGCCTTGCTGGAAAACATATCATTTGAGATGCGCAAAGATAGGGAGTTGGCTTTTTATGGAGCTGTAGATATTGTCCCCTTGGAATACTACAAACAAAAAAATGCGGACAAGGCTATAGCTTATGTTAACCAAATAAAGTCGATTGTTGAGAAATACTTTAACTCAGATGCTGAGCTTGAAGGAAGCCCTGACAATACAACTTGTGAGTGAGTTAATCCTATAACTTCTTCTTCAACCCAAGCGTTCATTTCTGATAAGGGCGAGCAAGATCCCGGCGGCTGAGGACTCTTCTGGATAGCGGTGTTCTCGCTTGCGGGCAATGTATTGACAAAAAGCCACCAAATCATCCCGGCGCGTGTGGTAGCTGGGCACCAAAGACCGCAGGTGTTCCATCACCTCATCGCTATCCGCCTCTTTCTGCAGTTCGTAGAGAGCAAACAAAACGGCTCGCAGTGCTGAGCGGCCAAATTCGCCCTCAAAGCTGCTCTTCTTGAAGTCTAGAGCATTTTTGAGTCGGGCATTGTTGGGCTGCTGAGAGGCCATCAATTCGCCATAGTCGCCAACTCGAAATGCCTTGGCAAAGTTCTGGTAGTTGTCCAGCTTCTTCAGCCCTACCGCTTCCAGTTCCATCATTTTCAGATAAAAGCGCTCTGCACCACAGCACCCCTCCCACACCCCCTGCGCGATGCCTTCAGGTACAAGATGCTCATTGGCAACCTGCACGGCATAATCAATAATTTCCCGAACGATATCTCTTTCGCCTTTGGGTCGGGGGCGCAGGGCTGCTGCCACCATATCCTGTCCATCAATGCGCCGGTAGCCCGTCAATACCCGCAACGCTGCCGCATAACCTGCCATTTGCAAATCGGCATCTTCAAACAGGTTTTCGGTGCGCCCCTTGCCTCGGGTGCTTTGATTTAGCCCCACCATGGTTTCAATCTGATGGGCAACTTCTTGCCGCACCTCTTCCACCAGCTCATCCCGATAGGCAGAAGTATCTTGCAACCGCTTACGCGCCACCAGCAACACCGTGCCTTGCACATAACCGCCCTTTTTGAGTTCAGAAGTGGTTTCGGTGGCAATGTACCAAGCGGCTGTAACTTGCAAGCCCGCCCCCCACATGATGCTGGCCATATCCGACCACACTTCGGCATCCTGATGGGTGAACATCACGATTTGCAAGCCGTTGTCGGGCATGTGGTTTGCCAAGGCAGTATAGGCGGCAATCATATCCTGACGGAACTTTTCCCCCTTGCCCTGAATGGCTAAAGCTCTGCGACTGTCCCACACCCAATCGGCAAATTCTTTGGGTGGATTCTTTCGCAACCACGCGATGAAAAATTCCGTGATCTCGTGGTAATGCACTGCATCCGCATACGGTGGATCAGTGATGAAAATGTTACTGGACTCAAGAACTTCCCTGGCAGGTGAAGCAACTATAGAGCTTGAGGACAGGATTTGAGCTTTACCCTTGTTCCAATCTGTACTAAGCGTATGATTCTCGTAGTATTTGACACCTCGTATTCCCCAATTAAAAAATGTATTGAGAGCTTGATTAGTAAAAACGTTTGATACTTTATCACAACCATCATTTGAGTCCCATTTCGTTAAACGTCCTGACCAATCCAATGACTTTGAGAAAATCAAGGCAAGTTCTGAGGCTCTTTTTTGATATTTGATGTTCTTAGAATAAAGCGCATTCACAAAAAGCTGTCGTGCATTAAACAAATGATGCCAATAAGTCCAGCCCCGCTCTCGACTTAAGCGTGTGGTTTCTTCTCCAGGTTCAATCGGCATATCGGGTACCAGTCCAGCTTCTTGCCAGGCGGCGAGGTTTTCTCTAACGATTTGCTCTACTTTGCGCTCTCGTTCTAGGTCGGCGGGGGTGACGCTGGCGAAAAAGGTTTCTTGACGGCTCTTGCCCAATGTTTCGGCGGTGATCCACTGAATGCAATACAGCCGTTCCTGAAAAATATCGTCGGGGCGAGGCATAAAATCGTGCTTTTCCCAACGGCGCAGTTTATTGCCAGTCGTGCCATCGGGAAGGCGGTAATCCCCACGAAGGGTTCTAATGGGCGTGCGGTATTCTTCTCCATCCAAGACATACACCAAATCCCCATTTTGTACAGTGCCTTTGGCGGCAGCTTTCATTTCCGCCTCGCTTACGCCGCTCACAATGTCAATCTCAAAGCGTTTTTGCTCCCGATTTGGGATCAACTTCGCCACCACATTGTGGGTTTTGCTGATCACCCAACTGGGAGCCATTGGCACCATCCAGCCGGTGTGGGGGCAACGGGTTTCTAGGCAGTATAGGTAGGCTTTGGCGCGGTTGCCGTGCTCATCATGCTCAATGCCTAGAGCAGTAATTTCCCGATCCACCGCCTCAGCCACTGCTTTTTGGGCTGCTTCAATTTCCCGACGGGTGGCTTCATCGGCTCCCACGATATTCAGCGCTCCCCAAGTGAGCATACAGGCAATGGGATTGAGGTCGCTGGCATAGACATCGCATCCCAGCCTTGCCGCCTCAAAGGGAATTTGACCGCTGCCGCAAAAAGTATCCCCCACTCGTGGGCGATGCCCAAACCGCAAAATCCCCAGTTGCTCCACCAATTCCGGAAAGCTGTGGGCATTTGTCCCCAAATGTTGGTTCACCCGATCCCAAATGGGGCCGTAGAGGGTGGCATCGTCGCATTCTTCTGGGCGTTTGCAGAGTTCCAGTTTTTCGAGGTAAGAGCCTTGTGCCAATTTGGGTTTATCCCGTTGCGATTTCAGACGGCGTTCCAAACTGCTGTCAGCAATGCCCATCAGCAACTCAAACACTTCCAGATCGGCTTCGGGGTTATCCGTTGCAGGTAGCAATGCCCCCAATACGCAAGCTTTGGCCAGGATCAGAGGTTTGCGCCCTTTCCAATAGCTCCCCAACGCCGTGAGGGTTTGGCCAGCCCCAGCTTTGCGTTCCTTTTGCGCTTCGGCGCTGATTTTTTGGGCAGGCAAGAGCCGCTCGATCAAACTCGGCTTATCTTTCCAAGCAAGGGGGATGATGGACAAGGGAGATCTCCGGCGATACCATCGATCATGGTAGCTCTTAGGGCCCTAAGCCGTGAACTGGGAAGACTATATTCATTCGGATCCCGATATTCTCCTGGGTAAGCCAGTTTTCAGAGGAAGTCGCCTATCGGTGGAATTTATTTTGGGGCTATTTTCGGCAGGCTGGACGGAAAAGCAGATTTTGGAAAACTACCCTACGCTGACTCCAGAAGTACTTAGGGCTATGTTTAGCTATATCCAAGAATGTATGCGTGAAATGAACTTCTACAGTTTTTCAGATAAAGTCAGTTGATGCAATTTCTCGTCAATGAAAATTTTCCACGCTTAAGTATCTGTCTATTGCGAGATGCTGGCTTAGATGTGGCATCGCTCTCAGAGGAAGCTCCAGGTAATAAAGATTTCGAGGTCTTGGCTAGAGCTGCACAAGAGAAGCGGATTATATTGACTTTTGATCGGGATTAGCGTCCTTTGTAAGTCTAGCTTGTCCAAATCTGGAATGGACTCTGGAAGAGCGTTAAACAACTTGCGAAACTGGGCAGTGGTGCGAGATTTCACAGTGTTTCGGGGTTTAATTCTTCCGTCTTGCCTGCTTGATACTCGGCTATTGCCTCGGCACCGAGTTTTGCTAACATATCCGCTGAAGAAGCAAAGGATTCTTCCCATCGCTGATCGTCTTCTAGCTCATCAAGAATCAGGCTGGCAATTGCATTTTGCTCCTCTGTGGGTAGAGCTTTTAACTTGCTAATCGCTTTCTCCAGCAGTTCTGTCATCATTTGCATTCTCCCAAATAGGCGTTTTTATCTAGTATAACTTAATCTCTTAGCTTTGTCGTGCCAATGGTTGCTTCACTATCCCAAAAGGGCGAGGGATCTTCTTGCAAGCAGGATAACAGGCTGAGTTGATCGGCTTCTACGGCTTCGCTACGCAAGCTATCGGAACAAGCTGGCTGGTATGGGCGCTTGACCGGAGTGGGCACACTCAGTTCCGTCAAGGGATTTTCTGTGAGGGCATAGCGCAGGGCTTTGCGCCAACCGATATTCCCGTGATCGACACCCCCTGTCGCCGCTGCTGTCATGGTGTAAAGCCACCAGCGCTCTTCTGGACGCAGCCCTCTCCAGTTGCGAATGGCATTGGGGATCGCCTCCGGTTTGGCCCGTTCTACTGCCCAAGCCAGCACCAGCAATTCCTTCCCCAGCAGACGTTCTACGAGGTTGCGGCCAGTTGTCCAACGGCTCGGATTCATTTTTTTCGCCCGCAGGCGGTCATTAAACTCTTGTTTGAGATCCTCAGCAATCTGGCTCCAGATAGACCGGCTGAGAACACAGCGCTCCGCAATGTCCGGCTGTCCGTTGATGCCCGCCTTGATGCCATAGACTTCGTAAATCAGCACAGGAGCGGTTCTGCCGGCAGGTATTTCGACCACAAAGTGGTGGGGATCAACGGTTTTGGGACAGCCGAACCCCACCGTCTCCCATTTTTTATCGCTCACTGCTCTACCTCTCCCGGCTCAGGATTGATTTCCAACCGATGCAAAAAGACTTCCAAATCGTGGCCGCTGCTGAAGTGTAGGTCGTCCAAGCGCAGACTCACCTCTGCCGTCTCATTGCCCAAAGCCTGACGTGCTATCGCAATAAACTGCTCAATGTCTTCCGCTTTTACCACCATATCGCTTCCAAACCGGGTGGTGATGGCTCGGTTCCCTTCCCCCACGGTTAGGGAGATCCCACCCGCCAGTCGCACACCCAAAGCCTTGCTCTGATTGATGGCCGTATAACTCGCCTTATTTCCTTGCAGGTTGAGGCGCTTGTGCAGCTTAGCCGGTTTGTTTTTGTCAATCACCGGCCCTTTTTGGTCGAGCGCCGGGATCGTGAATTTGCGAGTGGTGCTCACCCCTTGATCTTCGGCGTAGGCATAGATGGTAACGGCTTCTGATCCCTCTAGTTCGATGGGGCCAGTGTAGAGGGTGCCTTCCCGTGGGTTAATGCCCGTGGTGTTCCAGCGAATTTGACCACGGGGTTTCACGGTTAGCTCTACGGTGCGCTTGCCGCCGCCAATACGAGGCTGGTGGGTGAGGGTCAGCGTATTCTTCCAAGCATAGACATCCCCTGTCTCGTGCCGGCCATCCGGGTCAATGGCGACAAACCACAGGGCAGTGGCATCGGTTGTCCAGATCGTATCGGGCACCACAGGGCTGTTGGCATCCACATTGGGCGTGTAGCTGTAGTGAACACGGCCATTTTTGCCCGCATCTCGAGGCAGAATTTCCAAGGTAGCCGTACCGGTGCGGTCATCGTATTCTCGCTGGGTGATGGCTACGGATGTGCGGGGGGGCGGAAAGGGCCCCTTTTCGATGTATCCATCTTCGGTGTACCGCCAGCGACCTTGGCTGACGGCTATCTGCCGCAGGGTATCCATTCCTTTGGGGGGCAACCAGGGCCAGCGCTCGTTGGTGATGGTGCGGGAAACCACGTCTCGCCAAGGGATACGCCGCTCTCCCCCTGCCGGCCACAACAGGTCTTCTGCTCGCGACAGCAACGCCTCGGCATTGGCTTCCACATCGACATACAGCTTGGATGCACCGACATCGGATAGGGCTTTTTCGATCTGCTCTTCAGCATGGAAGGTATTGCCCGTAAAGGTCATGGAGAGCTTGGTAGGAGTCAGTTTGCCCTTGATGGGGTAATAGACCCGATTGAACAGGCTGACCACAGTGGCGTTAAAGTCGTAGGCGGCTTGTTCGGCCTCTTCCTCCAGTTCTGCTTTGTGGGGGGATTTGTCTCCACCGGTTTCTTCCAGTACTCGGGCAACGGCCCACAAACGACGGGTTTTGTCTTCTAGGCTGGCCAGATTGGAGCCATCTCCGGTAACCACACAAAAGTTGTTCTTCTCGGGAACACTTTCCCAAAACTGCTGGGCCTCTTCTGGGGGTGTTTTGCTGTCTGGGCTGAGTACCAGGCACACCCGCGGGCCATTGAGGCGAATCTCATCAATTTTGGGCAGGGCTTGCACCTCTTGATAGGCAATCCGCCGTTGGGGTCGGAAAATTTCTTCCAGCCGCCGCTTCATTTCCGCATCAATTTTCGGCTGGGGAGCGTTGCGGGCACGGCTATCAATGCGCTTACGCAGGTTCTCGATGTTGGAAAAGTACCAAGCATCGTTTTCTTTGCGGTGCAGGTACCAGGCGTTGGCACGGAACGCTTGAAAAGCATCCTGAAATTCGCTGACATTCCGCTGAGGAGCTACTAGGTATTCCAAAAATTGCCCCTCGGTAAAGCCTTTCACGGCATCAACTGATTCAGACAGAGAGGCAGTCAACAGCAGGGCAGCAATCTGACTGGCAGCATCATGGCCCAGTTTTTGATCCACCAGTTCAGCGACAGCAGTGCCATTGGCCGCAATATCGTGGGCAATCGCTCCCTGTAGATTGCTGATTTTGTTGATCTCTTCCCGCACATCTGGGATGTTGAGGTTCAGATGCTGGCAACCGATCAGGTAGACATCGTTGCTGGGACGCTCCCATACCGACTGGATTATTTTTGAAACAAACTGCATCAAGCCGCGAGTTTGACGGTAGCTTTCGTTTTCCTTAAATAGGGCAATGATGTGCTTAACCGAAGGATGGAAAGGGTAAGAAGCATGAATTTCGGCGGCAATTTGTTCGGCAGTTTTGGCAATTGATTTGGCTCTGGCTGCATCTCCCAGCACTTTTGCGTAGGCAGAAGCAACTGCATCAATGGTTTGTACATTGGGCAGGGAGCTAAATAGCCGCTTGCGGAGAATGTCGTAAATTTCCGATGTGCCCAGGTCTACCGGTGTGATGGATCGCGCTTGGCGGTTGGTTTCTTGAGCGAAGTTACCGATTGCTTTTTGCAGTTCCCGTGAGGCTCCTTCGTAGCTGCCGGATAGGTTGGAAATGACAATGCAGCAGCGCTTTAACTTCAAGGCGGCACTCAGCAGGTTCGATAGGGCGTAGGTTGTCACTTGCGCCAATGTACCTCCGCCCACCATGCGGGTAATGGCGTAGTCGAAGTAGGGCGGCAGCTCGTCCAATAGAATGAGGGTGGGTTCATCTCCAATTAAATCAATCCAATCCTGCTCACTGGGGGCATCTGCTCCGTGCTGCCAAAATTTGACAAAAGCCTCTTCTTTCCCCAGTTGCCGGGCAATCTCTCCCCAAATAAACCGTTGCTCGAACTTGAGGCGTCCATTGATGGCAACCAGTTTAGCGTCGGCAAAAGGAGCATCTTGAGTGATGTCTGGCACAACCTCGGCACGCAAAGCGGCATCCCGCGCCAGCAACCCTAGGGCAATCATGGAGTGGGTTTTACCACCCCCCATCGCCTGTTTGAGTTCAAACACCGCTTGGTCGGAGCGACCTGCCAGCCGTTTGAGCCCCTGACGCAGCAACAGATCCATCCCGCGGGTAATGTGGTTTTTGGCGAAGAATGCCCGGGCATCCTCTGCTGTATGCTCGATAACATTCGACAGATTTTCAATTTGCTCAACTATGGCGTAGTTCAAGGCCATAGGATGAATTTGACAAACGTCTTTGACGGTGGGAATCATTGCGGCTAGCTCCTGCTACCCAAGATGGTGACCCTCTCTTCAACTATAAGGAACTGTGGGGGGTGTTCAGTATTTAGCAGAGGTAAACTACCCGGCTCCGACCGCTAAGCGGTACGGAGCGGGCTTTCAGTAGCCCTGAGCCTGCTCTGCCCTACCAGAGAACAAAACAGGCCCGAACCTCTAGGCTGGTTTACGGCAGCCCCCAAAAGCGCAATTACGTTTGCACCATTCAAATCCGCATCTCCTTCCCATCCACAGTGCCCACACTTGAACGACTTGCCACTGCGGTAGGACTTGCCCTGCTCAGGGTGGATGTGTAAGCACCGGTGACAGGTCTGCGACGTGTAAGCAGGCGGCACAGGAATCAGAGAAACCCCTGCAACCCTCGCCTTGTATTCCAGAAACTGACGTAGTTGGTAGAACGCCCAACTGTTGGCCCTGCGCCGCTCGGCTTTGCTGCGCGGCTGTTGATTGACTCTTTTCCGGATCCCTGTCAGGTCTTCCAGAGCGATAGCGCTGTTGGTAGCTTTTGCCCTAGAGACAATAGCTTTGGAGATGCGATGATTGACCCACGTTTGAAAGCGTCTCTCCTTGCCAGACAGCCGTTGCAACAGTTGACGGCATCTGCGCCGCGAACTGCGTGTGCCCTTACTGGCTTTGCGTTGGAGTGCCGCCCTCAACCGGGAGTAGTGGTCTCGGACTCTGTTCAACTGCTGTCCATTCCAGTTATCACCCTCTGACGTATGGGCAATATCCGTCCTCCCCAAGTCCACCCCCAGCACTCTGCCCGTGCGTTGCGGTGGGGATGGCTCCGCTTCCACACAGATTTGAATGGAGTAGGAGCCATCTTTACGCTTGACCAGAGTGGCCGATTTGGGATTGGAGCCCGCCAGCCGTTCTCTCTGGTAGCGGCCAATCGCCAGCCCAAAGCGCTCCCGACCCTCCACCGTGGTCAGCGACACCGTCCAGTCTTTCTCGCGGAACGAAAAGATACGAGCGTCGTAGGTAGCGAAGCCCCCCTTGAACGCTTTGACGGGGCGGTTTTTCTGTTGGG
>NZ_JANSIC010000045.1:8501-13760 GCF_047461955.1 Synechococcus sp. R55.7 | reverse complement strand
GCTGGGCTCAGATTTCATCAGCCAGTAGTTCATGGGGCACTAAGCTCTGGGAGCAGATAAAAGGGAGCAACGGGCAGCAAACTCGACAAAGTTTTGCAACATCTGCAAGCCAACAGGGCCCGACTTTTCGGGGTGAAATTGGGTAGCAAACAAGGTGCCGCGGGCAATAGCGGCTACACAGGTTTGGCTGCCGTGTTGGGTGGTAGCAGCCACCCAGCTTGGGTCATTGGGCACTGCGTGGTAGGAGTGGACAAAGTAAACCCAGCTTTGATCCGGGATCCCTGCCCAAAGAGGCGATTGGGGTTGGGTAAGGTGCAACTGGTTCCAGCCCATGTGGGGGATACGCAAGCCCGGCTCCGGTCGAAAGCGCTGCACCCGTCCAGGCACAATGCTCAGCCCTGGCTCTGTTCCCTCTTCGCTGCTCTCAAACAAAACCTGCAAACCAATGCAAATGCCCAAGAAGGGCTGCTGCCGCTGCACCGCCTCCCGGATGGGATCCACAAAGCCTCGCTCTCGCAACTGCTGCATGGCTGGGTCAAAGGCCCCATCGCCGGGCAGGACAATGCCGTCAAAAGCCGCTAGTCCAGTTGGCTCTGTTACTAGCTGCACCTCAGCTCCGGCCCGCTCCAGCCCTTTGCAAGCCGAATGCAGATTTCCCGCCTCATAGTCGATCACCGCCAGGCGTACAGTCCCCATGGGATCCCTTCTCGTGAGGAGTTTAGGAGTCTATCAGTATAGTGGTTCTATCCCGTTTGAGCTGACCCATGGCTGTGGCAACGGCTTTGCACAATCCCACTCCGACCGATACTGCTCTGCAATGCTGCCGCGACCAGGTTGATTGGCCTGAAGCAGCTTACCTGCACATCCCTTTTTGTCGGCAACGCTGCCACTACTGTGATTTTGCCACCGGCCTGGGCACCCGCAAGTTGATGGAAACCTACGTGCAGATGCTCTGCCGGGAGATCGGCGGCGCCTACCGCTACCGCCATCTGGCCGGGGATCCCAGACCGTTGACCAGCATTTTTTTCGGGGGTGGCACCCCTTCTCTGCTGACGGTGGAGCAACTGGGGCGGATCTTGACTCAATTGAGGGAGAGGATCCCGTTTCATCCCGACTGCGAGATTTCTCTGGAGGCCAACCCCGGCACCCTGACGCGGGAGCAGTTGGCGGGCTACCGGGAGCTGGGGGTCAACCGCATCAGCCTAGGGGTACAGGCATTTCAGCCAGAGCTGCTGGCCGCTTGTGGTCGCCTGCATGGAGTGGAGGAAGTTTACGAAGCCGTGGCCGACTTGCAGGCGGCGGGCTTTGAGAATTTCAACCTGGATTTGATCTTTGGGCTGCCCTACCAGACTTTGGAACACTGGCAGCAGTCTCTACGAGCTGTTCTTGAGATTAACCCCACCCATGTCTCCGTCTATGATCTGACGATTGAACCGGGAACCCGCTTTGGTCGGATGTACCGACCGGGAGCAGCACCTTTGCCCAGCGAGGAAACCACAGTTGCCATGTACCTAATGGCGCGGGAGCTGCTCACCGAAGCGGGCTACATCCACTACGAAATCTCCAATTTTGCCCGCCCCGGCTACGCCTGTCGCCACAACCGAGTGTACTGGGAAAATCGCCCTTACTTTGGCTTTGGCATGGGATCCGTCGGCTACGAGGGGGGACGGCGCATTCAGCAGCCCAAAACCCTTTACCACTACTTCGAGCAGGTGAAAGTCGGAGTCCACCCTCTCCCTCCTGAAGCATCCCCAGAGGAAGTTTGGATGGATACTTTGATGTTGGGGTTGCGTCTAAAGGAAGGTCTGGATTTGTGCCATTTACAGGAGCGTTTTGGCCACCCAAAGGTCGAGCAAGCTTTGGAGAGGCTGGATCCCTATTTTGAGAAGGGATGGGCCAGTTGTGAGGCAGGCCGGCTACGGCTGATTCCGCCCGATGGCTGGCTATTTTCCAATGAGATTCTCAGAGACTTGCTGGCTTGATTCCGACGGTTACTTTCACAAGATTTCTCACCAGAGCCCCCTATCCCAATTGGCCGAAAACTCAAGCTTTGAGGAGCGTAGGCTATCACCATTTCCAGCAGCCATTAAACCCAACATTTCACAGATCCTGAGATCTCTAATCTTGCAAGAGGGGTTGAGGGGAAAGATACGGAAGCCCAGAGGATCCCTATCGATAGTTGACAAATTGCAGCGCCACCGGGTAGTCCTGCTGCCTAAGCATTTGAATGACCGCCTGTAGCTCGTCTTTATCCTTGCCGGAAACGCGCACCAGATCCCCTTGAATGGCAGGCTGCACTTTCTTAAAGTTGTCGCGGATTTGCTTGGCAATCTGTTTGGCCAGTGTGGCATCAATGCCCTTTTTCAGGTGAACCACCTGGCGCACTCGGTTGCCGCCGGCGCTCTCTGGGGGTTGGAAGTCGAAGATCTTCAGGGATAGACCCCGCTTGGCCGCTTTGGTAAGAAGCAGATCCCGAATGGAGTTGAGGGCCATGTCGTTGGCGGTGGTGATGGTCAGGGATCCCTCCTCCAGCTCAATTTCCGTCTGAGTATCCTTGAGGTCGTAGCGCTGTTTGATCTCCCGTCGGGCTTGATCCACAGCGTTCACCAGTTCCTGCCGATCGAAATCACTGACGATATCAAATGAGTAGGTAGAGGCCATAAACCTTATCTTCGCTATCGTTCAGTATCTTAAGCCCTCAGCCAAGCAGGGATCCCTAACTCTCGGAGAAGCTACAACAGGTAGAGGGATCCCAGTCCAGATTTACGGAGAAGCAGGATGGCCGATGTTGTTTTAATTACAGGCGCCTCTGAAGGCATCGGCAGAGCTACTGCCTTTGCCTTTGCCCGTGGGGGTTACCGATTGGCGCTGGCTGCCCGCACTGCCGAAACCCTGAAGCAAACGGCCATCGACCTGGAGCAAAGCCTAAATGCCGAGGTCTTGGCCGTTCCCACCGATGTCACGCAGCCAGAACAGGTGCAAAACCTGGTGGAGAGAACTCTGGAACGCTATGGCCGCATCGATTGCCTGATCAACAACGCCGGCATCTGCATGAGTGGCCCTTTTTTGCAAACTACCCTGGAACACTGGCAGGCTTTGATGGCGGTCAACTTTTGGGGCTACCTCCACACCATCCGAGCCGTGCTCCCCGACATGTTGAAGCGCAAAAAAGGCCAGATCATCAACGTGGGATCCATTGGCGGCAAAATGCCCCTGCCCCAGATGAGCGCCTATTGTGCCAGCAAGTACGCGGTCAGTGGGCTGACAGAAGCGCTGCGTCTGGAACTGCAACCCCAAGGGATCCAGGTAATTGGCGTCCATCCGGGCATCGTCAGCAGCAATTTCCTCAAGCGAGCCATTTTTCTGGATGAGGTGGGGCCAGCGTCCTCTCCCGACAGCCAAGCCCAAACCTCAGGTGGCAAAGCCCGTGAGCAAATGCAACAGGCGCTGGAGAGTTTTTGGGTCAGCCAGCCGGAAGAAGTTGCCGAAGCCATTTGGGATGCCGCTCGCCAGTCCAAGTCAGAGGTGGTGGTGGGCATGGCCCAATGGGCGGTAGGAGCTTACACCCTCTTCCCCGGATGGGTCGGCTCATTGCTCCAGAATGTTCCTCGCTAGCCCACTGGATCGGTCGAGAGTTCTGGGGCGCTGGATGAGCGATTCTGCAGACCCAGCGATAGCAGGAAGAAGGCTAAACTTCGGTATAGTTTGAGGTACGGTTAAACACTGGTATTGACAGCGGAAGTATGGTTGAATCTGTGCCTTCTCCTTCCGGTACCCACCAGCACATCTTGATCGTGGAAGACCGAGATGGCCGCCGTACCCAGGTGCTGGGATCCGCCAAATACTTCATCGGTCGGGACTTGGCGAACGACATCTGTCTCAACTCTCAGTATGCCTCCCGCTACCACGCCATGCTGCTGCGGATTCCCGCCGAGCGAGAGGGAGAATATTGCTACCGCATTTTGGATGGGGATCTGGAAGGTCGCCCCAGCACCAATGGCTTGTTGATCAACGGCCAGAAATTGACCACCCACCAGCTCAAGTCGGGGGATGTGATCACCTTTGGCCCCGATGCCAAAGCCACCTACAAAATTGTTAAGGCTCCCTAGGCCCAGATCTCTGCAGAGCGTGCAATCGCCCCCCAATCAACAGCAGCAAAGCCAGCACCAAGGCCATCTCCGACAGCAAGGTCGCTAGGGCCGCCCCCTGCCAACCCCACCTTGGGATCCAAACCGCATTCAAAAGCCCATTCAGCCCCAGAGCCATCAGTTGCAGACGGCTGCGGGGCTTTTGCAACCCTGCCCCGGTGAGCAGGTGAGACAGCAAAAGGTGGATCCCCTCTAGCAAAATGACCGGGCTGAGCCAACGCAGGATGAGGGCCGTTTCCCGGTAAGCCGATCCCAGCACCCAGGGGATCCCGTAGGATCCCAGCGCCAGCCCCAGGGCGGCCAAACTGCCGTAGCCCACCACCCAAGGGAAAAGCTGCCAGGCGTAGCGCCAGCCTTGCGGAAGGCCCTTCTGCCCTTGGCGGCACAGCTCGGCAAAATGGCTGGTGAGCAGAGCAATCATCGGCGTTTGCGAGAAGTTGATCACCCGATAGGCAGCGCTGTAAAGACCCCCCGCCGCTGCTGAGGCCAAACGGGGCAAGAGCAGCTTGTCCAAATCGGTGAAGGTTTTCACCGCGGCCAGCCCCACCGCAAAGTCCCAGCCCGCTGTCAGCCGTTCCCGCAGATCTCGCCAGCTCAGGGCCAAGGGGGGAGAAGGCTCGCTCCACCGCCCCATCCCCCTCGCGATCAGCAGCAGCACGACCAACACCATCAGGCCGTACAGAACAGCCCATTGCACCAGGGATCCCCAGCCCAAGGCCACCGCCAACAACACTGCCCCCAATCGCCCCAGCGCCATGCCCGTGTCGATGAGGGCTACCCCAGCAGCCTGCTCTCTCCCGATCAGGATCCCCCTGTACACCTCTGGCACCGCGATGAACAGCAGATCGCTCAAAAGCAATACCCCCACCACCGCTGCCGGCGTCCCGGCCAGCCAAACGCTCAAGAGGGGCCACAACACCAGCGCCATCCCCCCACAGCCCAATCCCGCCAACCATAAGCTGGGGCCAATCCCCTGGGTGCAAGTCGGGGATCCCTGCCGGCTGAGGCGCTGGATCAGCAGTTCCGATTGGCCCAAATAGCCAAACGGGGCGGCCAGGTTGCTGCAGGCCAAGATGGCAGAGAAAACCCCGAAGGCTTCCGGCCCCAACAG
>NZ_JANSIC010000045.1:2908-8401 GCF_047461955.1 Synechococcus sp. R55.7 | reverse complement strand
CTTGGCAGGACGGGATCCGCAAGCCCTGTTCTCCCCCCATTCCAGACCGCCTGCCCCCCGCCGGGTACTTCCCCCACCCCTGCCGGACGGCGGTAGCCCTCGCTGGCTGGGATCCGCATCGGCCAAAACGGTGGGGCAGGGCTATCGGGCCGTTGTCTTGCTCTTGCTGACCAGTCTGCTGCTGTTTGGAGGGCTGGGATCCCGTCTGGCCTACCTGCAGCTAGCGCGCACCCAGTATTACCGCCAGCTGGCCGATACCAACCGCATTCGCCTGTTGCCCCAGCCGCCAGAACGCGGACGCATTGTGGATCGCAACGGCGTATTGCTGGCGAGCAGCCGATTGTCCCACTCGGTCTTCCTCTGGCCTCTGGTGCAGTCGCGGCAGCGCTGGCAGGAGATGATCCCCAAGTTGGCAGAATACTTGAACATGGCCCCCGAGGAGATCGCCCAGAAACTGGAACAGGCCGGATATCGTTCCCCGTTTCCCCTGCGCATCCTGCGCAACGCCAGCCCCCAGGTGGTCATTCAACTGGAGGAGATGAGCCGCGAGCTGCCGGGAGTGATGGTGGAGGCCGAGACGGCGCGGTTTTATCCCCATGGCGACTTGGCTGCTCACCTGCTGGGCTACACCGGCGAGATCTCGCAGGAACAACTGCGGGCCGACCCTAGCTATCGCCTGGGGGATATCGTTGGCCTGATGGGAGTGGAGGAATTGTTCGAGAACCATCTGCGCGGCCAATGGGGCGGGCGACAGGTGGAGGTGGACGCCATGGGAGAGGTGCTGCGGGTGCTGGGGGAACAAGCGCCCCAACCGGGCAACACCCTGCAGCTCACTTTGGATGTGCGGCTGCAGCAGGCGGCAGAGCGAGCCCTCGGCCAGCAAAAAGGAGCGGTGATCGCCATGGATCCCAGCGATGGCTCGATCCTGGCCATGGCCAGCTATCCCACCTTTGATCCCAACCTCTTTTCCAGCCGCATCACCCAAGCCCAGTGGGAGAGCCTGCAGCAGCAGGATTTTCCCTTCCTCAACCGCGGCCTGCGGCCCTATCCCCCCGCCAGCACCTACAAAATCATCACCACCGCTGCCGGGATTGAGTCGGGAGCCTTTCCCCCGAATACGGTGCTGCAGACCGGCCCCTACATCCAGGTGGGAGGGTGGCGCTTTTGGGACTGGAACCGGGCCGGCTTCGGGCGGCTGAACTACCGGCAGGCGATGGCCTACAGCAGCGACACCTTTTTCTACCAAATCGCCCTCGGCACCAAGGCTGCCCCTTTGCAAGAATGGTCGCGCCGCTTTGGGTTGGGACAACTGACCGGGATTGGCCTCAAAGGGGAAGCCGCGGGTCTGGTGCCGGATGCTGAGTGGAAGCAGCGCCACTGGCGCGAGCCCTGGTATGTGGGCGACACGGTCAACATGTCCATCGGCCAGGGATTTATTACCGCTACGCCGCTGCAAATGGCGGTGGTAACGGCGGCAGTGGCCAATGGGGGCTGGCGGGTGCGCCCCTTGCTCTCGCACCAGGTGATCCCGGAAAGCCCTGTGCCGCTGCGCCAAAAGGTAGGTCTTTCCCCTGCCACCCTGGAGATCCTGCAGCAGGGGCTGCGAGATGTCGTGGTTTACGGCACTGGCGGCAACGCCAACCTGGGGCCAGGATTTCCCCCAACGGCTGGTAAAACCGGCACCGCAGAGGATCCGCCGCGGCGATCCCACGCTTGGTATGTTGGCTATGCTCCCTACGACCGGCCCGAATTGGTGGTCGTGGTCTTTCTGGAAAACAGCGGCGGTGGGGGTGGATCACGGGCCGCTCCCATCTTTCGAGAGGTGATGCGGGCCTACTTCCGACCCGAGTCGTGAGCCCTAGCTTTCTGTCGGATCCGAGCCAACTGGGTATATGCAGTCTCTTGTCTCCCAGAAAATTGCGTTAAGATCCCCTAAAACCCCTTGCCCAGCAGGCTTCTGCCCTAACTTAGCTGTAGAATATGTCAGTGATTTGGAGCTCAACTGCCACAATCCTGCCATTCGCGCCAGTGGCGCCTTGGCGCATTGCAGGGCAAGCCCCGCTCCCACACACTGAGAACACTCTGGGCCGTGGCCGCTCTGCAACGCCTGAGCGAATCCGCGATCCAGGGAACGCTCTAACTTTATTGCCTAACTCAAAAGGAGATCAGGATGAACAAGGCAGAACTTGTTGATGCCGTCGCTCATCGCGCCAATGTAACCAAAAAAGAAGCGGAGGCTGTCATTTCCGCCGCACTGGAGATCATTGTCGAAGAGGTCGCATCCCGCGATGAAAACGGTGAACCCAAGGGGAAGGTGACCCTGGTGGGCTTCGGCTCCTTTGAGGCTCGCAAGCGCAAAGAGCGGGAAGGTCGCAACCCGAAAACCAACCAAAAAATGGTGATCCCAGAGAGCATCGTCCCCACTTTTACGGCGGGCAAGTCATTCCGCGAAGCAGTAGCAGGGGGGAAATCTTAATTTCGCCGGGTTGGGACTCGGCTGCTGGGTAGGGCGTGGAGCAGCCTCGACATGGTGGCAATTGGGCTTGGGGAGCAGCAATCGCTGGCTGCTCTCCCCAGGAGATTCTGGATTTTTCGGCCAGCTTGAATCCGCTGGGCCCACCGGAATCGGTCTTGCAAGCTCTGACTCAGGCGCTGTCTGCAGCAGACCCGGTTGTAATCAGCCGCTACCCGGATCCCGACTATCGGGACTTGCGCATCTGTTTGGCCAACCATTGGGCCGTCGATCCTGAGTGGATCTTTGTGGGCAATGGGGCAGCGGAGTTGCTCACCTGGGCAGCCCGGGATGCGCAAGGGCGGGAGGTATGGCTGCCCCAGCCTGCTTTTGGGGATTATGCGCGGGCTCTGCGGGCAGCAGGGGTAACCATCAAGCCGCTGCCTTTTTTCCCCGGCCAGGGATCCGCCGGTTTTACCCTTCTGCAGGAACCCCTTCCGGTGGCAGGCAAGGGAAACCGGGTGCTCTGGCTGAACAACCCTCATAACCCGACGGGCTGGCTGATCCCGCAGCAAGATATCCTGCCTCTCCTGCCCCAGTTCGACCGGGTGGTGGTGGACGAGGCTTTTATGGACTTTTTGCCGGGGGAGCCCACCCTGAGCTTAAACTCCAGCCCGTCGGCAATGCCCCGCAGCCAAACCTTGATCCCCCACCTGGCGGCTCACCCCAACACCATCGTCATCCGTTCCCTCACCAAGTTCTTCACACTGCCCGGCTTGCGCATTGGCTTTGCGGTGGGGCACCCGGATCACTGGCAGCGCTGGCGACAGTGGCGGGATCCCTGGAGCGTCAACGGATTGGCGGGAGTGGCAGTGGCGGCAGCTTTGGCCGATGAGGACTTCCGCCGGCGCACCTTGGCCTGGCTACCCGTGGCCCGAGAGCATTTGTTCAGGGGTTTGCAAGCACTGCCCGGCTGGGATCCCTGGCCTGGTCAAGCCAATTTTGTGTTGGTGCGCTGCCCTGGCTCTGCCACGCAAATTCAGCGGGCGCTGCTGCAGCGGCACCGGATTCTGGTGCGGGATTGCCTGAGTTTTCCCGAGCTGGGAGATCGCTACCTGCGCATTGGCCTGCGCACCCTGCCGGAGCAGGAGCAGTTGTTATCCGCCTGCCGGGAGATCCTGGAGAATAGCTAGGGATTTTTCTGCGGGAGAAATTCTCATGCCCGAAGCTACCGCCTTTTGGCCGGAATGCAACGCCCCTATCGTGCGGGGGGTGGCCCATTACAGCGATCTGGAGTTGCTGCGGGCCTTTCAACGGCAGCCGGAGGTGGCCCGCTACTTCATCAGCCTGTTTTGCCGCTACTGCCAGTGGGTGGACGGGATCCTTGCCGAACATCTGCCGCCCGAGCAGTGGGCTGCCTATCGAGAGCAGGTTTGGTTGCGGCTTTACCCGCGCCTGCAGCGCCTAGATGTCCACAGCCTTGTGGAAGAAGCGGCTGGCGAAGGGGATCCTGTGCTGCGACCCTGGCTGGCGGAGCAAACCCGTGAGCTGATCCAATCCTTGGATGGGATCCCCACCCGCCCTCAAGCTTCTTGCAGTCTCGACTCCACCAGAGGCGGGGCGAAGTCCTCTCTTTCACCGGCACTGGCCTGTTATTTGACTGCTGGTTTGGATACCTTGCCGGGGGATCTGCGCTTCATTCTGCTGCTGCGGGATCGCTTTGGCTGGCCACCGGTTCGCATTGCCGACCAACTCAAGGCTGACGGATATTACCTCGCCCCAGAAGACGTGGATGCCATCGTTGCCTCTGCCCGCCAGATCTTGCTTCAGAACCTACCGACAGATGTGCGTGCCCTCTATCTGGAGGCAAAGCCCTAGAAGACTGCCATAGCCCTGTGGCATGGTGGTTTATGGCAAGGTATGGGGCGCTGGCAATCCTTGTTCCCAAGGTGGGTTCTCCTGTTAGGCTGTTTCCGGCTGTAACAGTGGATCGGCATTGTTTGCTCTCCGACTTTACATCAAGTTGAGTGTGGGCTGTCTATGAGTCCTTCTCCGCTTCCCCCAGACCCTACCCAACCCCTGTCTCCGGCACAGCAGTCCCATTCACATCCAGTTCCTCAACTTGCTCTTCAGGAGGCGCTGAGCCATCTGCATTTGGATGTGCTGAAAGAACTGGAGCGATTCCGCCTCTGGCAGCGTTTGCAGCGCATGGACTCTGTCCCGCCCCCACGAGCAGGTCAGCTTGGGAATACCAGCTCTGTACAGCGCCCTTCACCTGTGCTCATTCAAGAGGTGGTGGAAGACTTGGAAGAGGAAGAGATGCCGCGGCCCTCCGGGGCCTTTTCGCCCCTCTGGGTCTTGCTGCTGTGGGTGCTTTCCTGCGCGGGGATTGGCTTTGGGGTGCGCTGGCTGATCTGGCCGGAAGAACTGTCCCTGCCCCAAAGTGCTGCCAGCAGGGCGGAAGAAGGGATCCCTGCCCAGGTGGATCTGGCCCAGTTGCCCCTGATCCCACTGGAACCGGTGGAAGGGCAGGTGGGAGAGGAGTTCTATTCCGGTGGCTTGGATCCGGATCGGCTGGCGCTGGGCTTGACGGCCACCCCGGACTTGAAGGACGTACAGGTGGATCCTCTTCAAGGCGTTCCTAACCTGCTGGACAGCCTGCAGACCGACTTGGCCTTGGCTTCCAAGGAACCCTCTCCCCCCAGCTTGCAAACGGTGGAGCAGTTGGCAGCCAGCCTGGAGCGCCCGTCCCAACCTTCATCGCCTACTTCTGCGGGATCCCAGAACGTGGTGCCCCTAAGCGACAACAGCGTAGACTCTCTGGGGCCGAACCGCGGCGAGGGAACCTTCTTGGTGCTCACTACCTACTCGGGAGATGAGAGCTTGGCACGTGCTCGAGAAGTTTCTGATGGGGCCTTTGTCAAAGATGTGAATGGCCAGAAGTTTGTGCAGTTGGCAGCATTTGAGCAACTGGAATATGCCCGCTATCATGCGGAAACCCTGAAAAATAAGGGCTTTAACGTTACAATTGCTGAGCAGTA
>NZ_JANSIC010000045.1:0-2808 GCF_047461955.1 Synechococcus sp. R55.7 | reverse complement strand
CGCAAGGGCATTCTGTAGGCTTTTCAAAAAGGGCCAGAGGCGGGCTGTGCTCGGCCCCACCTGAGCAGCTCCAGACCGCTGCCGCGCCTGGGCGGGGGGGTTCCCGGAAGCTGGAGAGGAACTCAAGGGACGGGCAGGTGGAGCGAGGGTAGAGGACGTCAACTGGGCGGCAGGAATGGGTGGCCCTGGTAACCGATTCAAAGCCATAACCACAGCCTGAGGGCGCTGCTGCTGACGCATCCACCGGTTCAGCTCTGCCAGAGAGATGGCACAGAGGTTGTTGAGACCCAGACCCTGAATTCGCCCCACCAAAGGCCGGTCGTTGCTGACCAAAACCACCAGCGTTCCCGGCTGCTGCTGGGCCAGGGCATAGGCGCATTCGGCAATCGCTTCTTCCAAACGTACCCTCATGGACTGATCGCCGGCACCAGCACCACCCACCAGGGCACGGGCTTCTGAGACGGCAAACCCTAGACTGGGCCAGTGGCGCAAAAACTCGCGGGCTGTCGATTCTTCTTGGGGATCAATAGCCTGCCGGCTCAGGCGTTCTAGCTCGGCCATCACTGCCTGCGGCAGCACACACACCCCAAATCGAGCCCACTCTTGCCATAGAGCCAGACGACCGGCCAGGATCACCGGGCTATCGAAGACGAGGAGAGGCGGGATCTCGGCCATGGGATGCGCCAGCGTTGGACTTAACCTCAATTGTGTAGCTTCCCCGAAGACTTGGGTAGCAGGGATCCCTCTGCCAGGCAGAGGCGGATGGCCAGTGGGTAGAGGCGGTGCTCCTGGGTCTGGATGCGCCGGTAAAGGGATTCCACAGTATCTTCGGGCAGAACCGGCACGGCTGCTTGGGCCACGATGGGGCCACTGTCCATTTCCAAGGTGACCCGATGGACAGTGCAGCCGGCAATTTTCACGCCGCACTTCAGGGCTTGTTCAACAGCCCGCAGGCCCTTGAAGCTGGGCAGCAGGCTAGGATGCAGGTTCAGGACGCGATCCGGGTAGGCGGACAACAACACCTGGGTAACCAGGCGCATCCACCCGGCCATGATCACCCATTCCACGTGATGCTGCCAGAGCACTTGGAGGATAGCTGCATCCAGGTCTTCGCGACAGGGGTAGTCTCGGTGGTCGAGCAAGACGCAAGGGATCCCTCGCTTTTGGGCCCGCTGCCGCACATAAGCTTTGGGATTGTTGGTGATGACCACAGCAATCTGGGCCTGCAGTTCCCCAGCCTCAATGGCTTGGGCAATAGCTTCGAAATTGCTGCCATTGCCGGAAGCCAAAATGCCAAGGATCCCCGGTTGAGAGGGCACTGGGATCCCGTCGGGATCCGGCCAGAGTAAGCTGGGTAGGTTCATGAGCGCTTGGCGGGAAAGTCTGCAGCCCCGCTATTTTAAACCCAAACAGATTCCCCTCTGGTTCTGGCCGGGTTCAGCTTGAGAGGGATCCAAAAACTTGACCGTCGCCGGCTTTGACAGGCGCACCCGCGCCATCGAGCGCTGCACGGATCAAGCCCAAGAGGAGCTGCGGGAGATGCCTCAAGAAATGCGGAAAATGCAGCAGGAGATCCGCGATCTCTCAAGCTCCTCCAAAAATAGGCCAAGTCGATCAAGTCGATCCCAGCAGTTGAGGCCGGATCTTATGGACTCCGTCCCACTGTGGCGAGCGGCCACCTGATCTAGAGTGGGAAAGCATGGGCAGTGGGTGTGAGAGCATGGCTCCTTTGCAACGACGACGCCGGCGGTTTTGGATCTGGAGCATGGTAGTCATCCTGTCCGGGTTTATGGGATCCCTGCTGGCGGGATCAGCGCAGAACCTGGGAGCACAAGCCCAGCAGGGCCTGACTCAAGCCCAACTGGAGCAGGCTCAATATGTGCGCAGTTGTGGTGGTTGCCATGTGGCGTTGCCCGCCCAAGTGTTGCCCACCGAAACCTGGCGACGGCTGCTGCAGGATCCCAACCACTATGGCCAGCAGATCCAGCCCCTGAGCGGTGTGGCTTTACAACTGGCCTGGGGCTATTTGCGGCCCAACTCCCGGCCCCTGCGACAGGGGGAACAGGTGCCCTATCGCTTGGCAGATTCCCGCTATTTCCGCGCTTTGCATCTGCAAGTGGAGTTTCCCACTCCTGTGCGGGTGAGCGGCTGTGTGGATTGCCACCCCAGGGCTAATGGGGGAGACTTTGCCAGTCTCTCTCCAGAATGGCAATCTTGAGGAGCGCAACTGAGGCGATGCAGGTGGATCTGGCCACCATTCTGGCAGGCTATGCCCAAGGCTACTTTCTGATGGCCGACGAAGAGACGGGATCCCTGGCCTGGTACGGCACCGACCGGCACGCGGTGATCCCCCTCGATGAGCGATTCCACTGCCCCCGTTCATTGCGGCCCTTGGTGCGCAGCAATCGCTTTCAGGTGCGGCTGAACTGTGCTTTTGAGCAGGTGGTAGAGGGCTGTGCCGCTCGTCCCCAAACCTGGATTAGCCCCGAGCTGAAGCAGATTTACGCAGCTCTGCACCGGTCTGGCTTTGCCCACAGCTTTGAAACCTGGCAGGGAGAGACCTTGGCAGGCGGGATCCTGGGTATTGCCCTTGGAGCGGCGTTTATCGGCGAGTCCATGTTCTACCGCATTCCCAACGGCTCGAAGGTGGCCCTGGTGAAGTTGGTGGAGCACTTGCGAGAGCGGGGCTTTCGCCTCTTCGACGCTCAGTTGATGAACCCGCATCTGGCCCGTTTCGGTGCCTTTCTCATGGATGGACAAGAGTACCTGAAGCTATTGCAGCAGTGCCTGGGGATCCCTTGTCGGTTC
>NZ_JANSIC010000044.1:12549-13802 GCF_047461955.1 Synechococcus sp. R55.7 | reverse complement strand
GTGGGATGGGGGGTAGGGGAGTTTTTCCAGGAAGGGGATCCCCTGACCTTGACCCAGCTCTCAGCCCAGGAGCGGGCTGCCCTCATGCAGGCGGTGTGGGAGCGCTACAGCCGGCCCTAGACTGCGGCGGCCTGTTGTTTGGCGTATTCCTGCCGCAGATAGGCCTGGATAAAATGCATCAGCTCCTCCGGCTCGCCGTTCATAAAGGCCTCGACATTGTAGGTTTCGGCGTTGGTGCGGTGATCTTTGATCAGCTTGTAGGGATCGAAGGTGTAGGTGCGAATACGCCCCCCAAAGCCCTGAGTCACCATCTCGCCGCGAATCTCGGCCAGCTTTTGTCTGCGTTTTTCTTCTTCCATCTCGATCAGCTTGGCCTTCAAGATCTGGATGGCCCGCTCTTTGTTTTGCAGTTGGGAGCGCTCTTCGGTACAGCGCACGGCAATGCCGGTGGGCTTGTGGATCACCCGCACTGCTGTTTCCACTTTGTTCACGTTTTGGCCACCTGCTCCACCCGAGCGGGAGGTCTCGAACTCCAGATCTTCCATCTTCAGCTCATACTCGCTTTCCTCTTCCAGGATCGGCATCACCTCTACGCCGGCGAAGCTGGTTTGCCGTTTGCCGTTGGCGTTGAAGGGGCTGATGCGCTCCATCCGGTGGTTACCCTTCTCGGCAGAGAGATAACCATAGGCGTAGGGGCCTTCGATCAGCAGGGTGGCGGACTTGATGCCGGCTTCGGCACCTTCGGAGTATTCCGAGAGGCTGACCTTGTAGCCCTGGTTTTCGGCCCAGCGGGTGTACATTTTCAGGAGCATTTCCGCCCAGTCCTGGGCGTCGGTTCCCCCTGCGCCGGCGGTGATGGTGAGGATGGCACCGTTTTTGTCGTAGGGGCCGGAGAGCAGTTGCTGTAGCTCCCACTGGCCCAACTCCCGCTCCACCGCTGCCAGGGATCCCGCTGTCTCGGCTAGGAGTTCTGGATCGGGCTCTTCTTGGAGCAGCTCGAGGGCGCTGGCGGCATCTTCCAGGCGATCCTTCCAGCGGTGCACCTGATCCCAGGAGGCCTTGAGGCTGTTGAGCTTTTGCAGGTGGCGGCGGGCTGCCTCTACATCATTCCAAAACTGCGGCTGCGAGGCTTCTTGCTCTAGGATGGCAATCTGTTGCTCCAAGTGGGGCAGGTCAAAGATAGTCCTGAGCGTTGCTCAGGCGCAAGGTGAGCGATTCTAGGGTGCGTCTTAGATCGGCAAGTTCCATAGAGA
>NZ_JANSIC010000044.1:10557-12449 GCF_047461955.1 Synechococcus sp. R55.7 | reverse complement strand
CCTTTGGCTTCTGCCGAAAGATCCCTGTTGAGGTGGCTCAAGCCTATAGCAGAATAAAGAATTCGGTTTCGGAGGCTGCGATGCTGAAGGTCTTTTCCTTGCTTTCCGGGCTGGTTTTGGCGGGAGGAGTGGCTGCTTTGGCCATCACCAATCCCACCTTAGAAGAGTACAGAACCCATGCAGGGCAACAACTGGCCGCCTACGCTACGCGAGAATACTGCGCTCAGATCCCGTCTTTCTTGGTCACTTTGATTGAGGAATGTCATGCCCTTGTCCGAGAGCTCCAGCCCGAACTAGAAGCTCTGTTCATGCGCCAAACCCGCCGGCAGAATTTTATCCTTTTCAGCCTCTACACCACCGATTTGTCGTTGCTCAACTTTGGCCCACTGGGGATCTCCTTGCCCACCTACCACTTTGAAACCCTTGCCGTGGCTGGGCAATTTTATACTTATGAGATTCGAGAGGGGAAAGTTGACCCCTAGCCACCATGGCAACCTTAGGGATCAGACAGATCCAAAAGAATCTCAAACCCAAAAGGGAGGCTAGATCTGGGCCTGTTCCAACAGGGTTTGCAGCTCTTCCAGGGCCAACTGGGCCGACTGGGCCTGCTGGTAAAGGGATTGCACCACCTCAGCACTGCTTTGGGCCGATTGCAGTGTGGATTGGCTCTGGCGCTGGATACGCTCTGCCAAGCTGCGAATACGGTTGCTGGCCTCGGTGGTTCGCCCGGCCAATTTGCGGATCTCCTGGGCAATGGCTCCAAAGCCACCGGCACCACCGCTGCGGTTGGCCTCTACAGCCGCATTGAAAGAGAGCAGGCGAATGTATCCTGCCACCTCTACGATCAAATCCACGATGGTGTTGATCTCCTTGAGTTCGCGGGATAGCTCCTGGTTGTTGTCGGCAATTTCCTGGAAGAGGGTGCGCACCGCTTCTACCCCAGCAAAGGTGGCGGCAAAGGTGGATTTGCCCTTCTCCGAGAGGATCGAGCTAATCTCGATGATGCGGGCGTTGAGGCGAGCCAGCTCCTCAGAGCGCTGTTGGGCCCGCCGGCGTTCCATATCTAGGGCCAGGTTTTGGCTGAGGATCTCGGCTTTCTGCCGCTCCAGATCCCGAGCATACTGGAGGCTGCGGTTTTTTTCCTGCTCCAGCTCTGCCAAGATCCTTTTCATCTCTTCCTGCTGCTCCTGTAGCTTGCGCTGGGTGGCCAGATGCACCTGGGCCTGGGCCACCAACAACACCGGCACATCGAGAAGGCGGTAGTCCTGGGATCCCAGTTGAACCACCACGGGGTCATAGATGGTCTCTTCGGGCCGTTGGAAAGCTCGGTCGGCTGCTTGGATGACATCGCAGTCGCCGGGGAGCAAGAGAAAATCCCGGCTATGGAACTCTACCATGGAGCTGATGGGCCGCTTCAAAAACACATCCAGGCCGTAGGGCTTGCTAAGCATCCACTCCAGAATGGCGCGGCGGGTCAACATTCCCCGCACCTGTGACCGCTCGTCCAGCACGATGACTCCTGAAAGGCTGCTGTCATCTTCTAGGCGGCGCACCACGTTCTCACAAGGGGTGGACTCGCTCACCTGAAACTCCACCAAGGCCAAATCGCGCAGCTTGGTGTTGATCGATAGGGTAGGAGTGGGTGGATTTGTCAGGGTAGCCATCACAGGGATCGTCGGCACACGTTGGGTACAGATGGGTTGGATGCTAATGTGTAGAGTAACACAAAAAGTCGGCCCTAAATCGGCCTTTGATGGGGTGATTCCTGCAGAAAATCGACCACCTTCAGTTTGCCCTGGGATCCCATCTCCTGCCCATAGGATTTTGCAGAATTGTGCGGGAAGGATGGCCTGGGATCCCTTCTTTGCGGTTTGCTGGGACGGATCCCTTTG
>NZ_JANSIC010000044.1:9180-10457 GCF_047461955.1 Synechococcus sp. R55.7 | reverse complement strand
AGCTGGATTTAGCGGGTTTCTTGATAGCGGTGGTAGATTTCCAGAATTTCGCTGCGTCCTCGGTTAAAGGCGGCCACCACTTGCGGGTCGAAATGGCTGCCGCTGTTGTCTTCTACAAACTGAAAGACCTCATTCAAAGCCCAGGCTTCTTTGTAGGGGCGACGGCTGGCCAAGGCATCGAATACATCGGCTAAGGCCACAATCCGCCCTTCTAGAGGGATCCCTTCTCCTTTGAGGCCGCGCGGATACCCACTGCCGTCGAACTTCTCGTGGTGGGTCAGAGCGATGATGGCGCTCTTTTGCATCAGCTCGGAGTCGGACTTGCTGAGAATTTCGTAGCCGATCTCAGGGTGACGGTTCATGATCTGCCGTTCTTCTGGGGTCAGACGCCCCGGCTTTTGCAAGATGGCATCCGGGATCCCGATTTTGCCCACATCGTGCATGGGACTGGCGTAGAAGATCAGCTCTTGCTCATGGCTGGATAGGCCCAAGTGCTTGGCGATGATGCGAGAGTAGTTGCTCATCCGCTTCAGGTGAAAGGAGGTATCTTGATCCCGGTATTCTGCGGCCAGAGACAGACAGAAGATGGTCTCGAAGTGGGCAGATTTGAGCTCTTCCCGCAATTGGACGTTTTGATAGGCAACCGCCGCCTGGGAGGCTAGGGCTTCTGCCACGCTGACTTCCAGCTCAGAAAAAGGTTGGCTCCACTCAGCCACCTGGTCAGGAGCTAGGGGGGTGGGGTGATCCGGCTTTAGGCGGTTCAACAGTTGTAGGGCGCCGAGGATCTTGCCTGAGGGATCCCGCATCGGCACGGTGAGCAAGGAGCGGGTGCGATAGCCGGTCTGCCGATCCACCTGTGGGTTAAAGGCATAGGGCCGGTCGGCGGGCAGGTGGTAGACATCTGGCAGATTCAGGCTCTCCCCGGTGAGCACCACATAGCCCACAATGCTGGAAGGGCTGAGGGGCAGGCGCAGATCCCGCAGCTCCTCATGGCGGTTGACCACGAAAAACCGCAATTCTTCTCCCTCTCGGACAAAGAGGCTGGCCCCATCACAGTGGGTCAGTTCTCGGGCTTGAGCAACGATCAACTCCAGCAGCCGCCCCAGATCTGTTTCTGAGGAGAGGGCGATCCCCACTTGAATCAGACGCTGGCTGAGGCGCAGGGCATCCGAGGCATCGAATTCGGTTGTGCTGGGGTGAAGACCGAAGGGGGTGGGCAGGCTCATAGCAGGGTTGGTCAGAAGCGTTCACAATGAGCGTTGACAATAAACAATGGC
>NZ_JANSIC010000044.1:0-9080 GCF_047461955.1 Synechococcus sp. R55.7 | reverse complement strand
CCGGCTGGGTATCTGACACCTTCGGGGCGACCAGCAGCCCAAAAACACGCCAACACCACTCAAAGCAGCGATGCCTTACTTTAGCTCGAGGAGGCGAGAAACGTTGTGACCCAGGTCAAGCCCAAGGGAACCGATGAGATTTCCCTGCAGCTCGTTGTGGGCCTGGGCAATCCCGGCCCTCAATACGCCAATACCCGCCACAATTGCGGCTTTATGGTGGTGGATCGGCTGGCGCAGCGCTGGGGGATCCCGTTGGTTTTGGAGAAGCGATTCCAAGGTAGCTACGGAGAAGGGTTTGCCCTGGGAGGAAAGCGACGCTTGCTCAAGCCGGAAACCTACATGAACCGTTCCGGCCAATCGGTGCGGGCGGTGCTGGATTGGTACAAGTTAGATCTCGCCTCTGTGCTGGTGGTGTACGACGATATGGATCTGCCGCTGGGTCGTCTGCGCCTGCGGGGATCCGGTTCTGCCGGTGGGCACAACGGCATGAAGTCCATCATTCAGCACTTGGGGAGCGAGGCGTTTCCACGGCTGCGTTTGGGGGTGGGCAAACCCAGGGGCAGCCAAGATGTGGTCGGGCATGTGTTGGGGGGATTTGCGCCTGCAGAACAAGAGGTGCTGGAGCGGGTGTTGGATGTGGCGGTAGAGGCCGTGGAGTGCTGCTGGCAAGAGGGACTGAGGACAGCCATGAACCGCTTTAATCCTCTGGATCTGTCTGGGCCATCGTCCGATTTGGATGGATCCAACCCTGCACCGGGCCAAGGCGAGGCTTCCTCCTGAGGAGCAGCTTGTCCTGGATTGCCGGTTCTGAGGGGTTTTCCAGGAGAGGAAGTGGTAAGGGCTTCGTCCTGCTCATGGGAACGTCTGTGGAGACAATACTCCAGATAAGTATCAATTATCTGGAGTATAAGAGTGCCTACCTGGGCGTTGCCAACAGTTCCCAAGGGAGGTTAGCTTCTGTAACAGTCTTCCAGCAGAAGGGCGAAAGGAATGGGAACGGCAGCGTTCCCACCAGGGCCGGCCCGAGACAAAAAGCTGTTCATCATTTGAGGGTGAGATCTTGCTGTTGAACAACCTAGATTCAGTGTTGCTTGCTGTTGAAGCCGCTGCCCCCCTTGAACCGGAAGGGGCTGCCAATCTTTTACCCCTGATCTTGGCGGCGGTGCTGATGGCTCTGGTGGTCATCTATCTGGCCAGCCGTATTGCCGGAGAAATCGCCGTTCGCCTCGGCTTTCCGCCGGTGCTGGGAGAATTGCTGGGGGGCGTTACGGTGGGAACCTCCGCTCTGGGGTTGCTTGTCTTCCCAGAAGGACAAGTTTCCGGCCAAGAGCTGCACACCTTGGCTCAATCCTCAGCACTGATGCAATTTCTGCAAGCCACTGCCGGACTCGACGAGGGATCCCTGGTACAGGTGTTCTCCTCCCAAAGCCAGATCATCGACATCCTCTCCGAGATCGGGGTGATCGTCCTTTTGTTTGAAATCGGCCTCGAGTCGGATCTGGCCGAGCTGTTGCGGGTCGGCCCTCAAGCCGCAGCCGTAGCCGTCATCGGGGTCGCTGTGCCTTTCCTGGCCGGAACCCTGGGCTTGCTCTACCTGTTTCATGTGCCCGTTATCCCCGCCATATTTGCCGGCGCTGCCCTCACAGCAACCAGCATCGGCATCACCGCCCGCGTCTTGGCCGAGCTGCAAAAACTCACCTCCCCAGAAGGACAGGTGATCATCGGCGCCGCCGTCTTGGATGACGTGTTGGGCATCATCATCTTGGCCGTAGTGGCGGGCTTGGCCAAAAACGGAGAAGTCAACCTTTCCGATATTGGCATCATCATCCTCAGTGCCATCCTCTTCTTGGTCGGCTCTATTGTTCTGGGGCGCCTTCTCAGCCCCTACTTTGTGGCCCTTCTCAACAGCCTGAAGACCCGAGGTAACCCCCTTCTGCCCGCCCTCGTGCTGGCCTTTCTGCTGGCTTATGTGGGGCAAATCATTCATCTAGAAGCGATTTTGGGCGCCTTTGCCGCTGGCCTGATCTTGGCCGAAACCGAGAAACGGCAAGAGCTGGAAGAACAGATCAAGCCCATTTCCGACCTACTGGTGCCCATCTTCTTCGTCTGCGTTGGGGCCAAAACCAACCTTGCCGTACTCAACCCCACCCTCCCCGTCAACCGAGAGGGGCTGATCATTGCCGTCTTCTTGATCGGAGTTGCCATTGTGGGCAAGCTAGCAGCGGGCTTGGGGGCCTTTGGCAAGCCGGGCATCAACCGCTACGCCATCGGAGTGGGCATGATTCCCCGGGGTGAGGTGGGCCTGGTGTTTGCCGGTGTGGGGGCCGCCAGTGGGGTTCTCTCCGATGCCCTCGATGTCAGCATCATCGTCATGGTGATTGCCACCACCTTTGTCGCTCCCCTCTGGCTGCGGGGAGTGTTGATTGGGGAAGCCAACTCCCCCTCCCTCCTGGACTTGCAGGCAGAAGCGTCAGAGCAAGAGCGCAAAGGCGGCGCCGACGAGACCGCGTCATCGCTCCCAGACTCAGAACGGGTGGGCATCCCCGAGGGTTAAGTTATCTCAGCTTCCCCCTCAAACGCCCCCAGAGCGTCTGCAACAGCAGCCGCAGCGGATTGCGGCGTTGAGGCTTCACGTCAATTCTCTCCGTCGTCTCCTCTTGGGGCAAAATTGCCTGCATCGAGGGCAGATCAAACCGCTGCATGGTTGTGGAGCGTCGATCCACCACCTCCGCCTTCACGCTGCGAAAGCTTACAGACTGGAGATACTGCTGAAAATCTTCGTCTGACAACCGACGAATGCAGTACTGCATCCGCACCTGATTCCCCAACAGGATCTGATCCCCATCCTTGAGATCCCAGCTCAAACATCTCTGCCCATTCACCGAGACGCCGTTGGTGCTGCGCTTGCCCTCGATATTGCCGTCCAGCAGCCGGTAGGTATACTGGCCATCTTTTTGGGGTAGCCGCAGCAGCAGCGCGTGTTGCCGGGAAACCGCCGCCGAATCGATGACAATCGCATTGCTGGGATCCCTGCCGATGGAATAGGTGGCAGCACTGAGGGCCACAGCCCGCCGTCCTTGTTCATCATCGATCACCAACACATGCCAGATTTGGGAGGGGGAAGACTGTGCGCCGGTAGCCATGGTCTGGGGCCTTGAGGGGGAGCTGGGTTGACCGTCGAAGTTGCAGTACAGGCTCCTTTCCCGTTAGCGGGCTGGCAGCCACACCTCAGCCATTGCCCAACCCTCGGCGAACCGCTGTGGGAAGAAGCTCAACGAGGGGGAGACTCGGCAAGAGAGGGGCTTTCCCCCATAATAGTAAGGCAGAGCTTCTGCAAAAAAAGAGGATAGCTGAAACGTGAACACGACTCCAACCCCAACCCTCCTCGAAGCCCTTCCCCCGATCTACCCCGGCGTTGCCGTCCGGGTCATCAACCCCAACGACACCTACTACTGCTTCGAGGGCCAGGTACAGCGGGTTACCGACAACCATGCCGCTGTCCTCTTTGAAGGCGGCAACTGGGACAAATTAGTCACCTTCCGCCTCACAGAATTGGAAGTGGTGGACAAATCCCGCCCCTAGCCCTGCTCTCCCCTGTCCCTTTTGGCATCTCCCCATGCGCAGCCATTGGCAGGAACCTTTCCTCTGGATCCATGCCGCCGGCATCCTCCTCTTCCCCTTGTGGGTGGGGCTGACCCTGATCGGGCTGGCCACAGGGGATCCCCTCCTGCCGGTGGGGGTAGAGCAGGCCTGGGTGGCCGTGGTGGGCATTGGGCCGGTCTTTGCTATGCAGTGGCGCAAACCGTTTGACATCTTTAGCGTGTGGGTGGCTTCTGTCCCCCCAGAAGAACTCACCCTCGAGCAGCGCCGCATCTTGGCCGCCTTCCTCAGCCCCGAACATAAGATTTTGACGCTGTTGGCGGCAATCCTGATGCTGGAAGTCGGTGAGCGCCTCTACGACTTTGCCCCCCTCTTTGCCCCGCTCACCCCTGGCAACGGCACCCGCCTGGCCGGCCTAGCCATAGCTGCCTTTGGATTTTGGGGATCCAACCTATTCTTGCAGATCCCCATTGCAACGATACGGGTACTCCTCCTCAGCGAGCCGGAGCTGGCCCAAATGGATCCCGTCCCCGTCGAGGAGATTGAAAGCCGCTTCTCCGTCCTCGGCAATCGCCGCAGCCCACTCCTGCAACGGCTGCTGCGCCGCATCTCCGGCCAGGATTCAGAAGGCACCTCGAAAGACCAAAAAGACAAGGTTAAAAACAGAGCGGCAGAAAACCCCCAGCCGGAATCCGAGAAGCGGGATCCCTCTGGGGAAGTTGCCATGCCGGCCCCTGAAACTCCCCCCGATCCCACCTAAGGCAAGCTTCCGCAAAAGCTGTAGCTCAATGTTAGATTGGAAGCAATCCAAGTAGATTGGAAGCAATCCAAGCCCTGTGAAATCCAACCATCGGCATTCCCCTGATCTTCGAGGCTACCGCACCGGCAATGGCGAGCAACTTTTCTTTCCGCTTCAAGCAATTTACCCAACGCCTCAGAGAAACCACCCAACTTCCCCAGTTTTTCACCGATCAAGCCACCAGTGAAACCCAAAACCTCGCTCGGGAGTTGGCTTTGGTTGGGGAATACGCCACTCAGCTTAGCCAAGTGGTGATGGAGGTGGACTTTCTCAACCAGCTCTACACCCGTCTTTTGAACGAGCGGGAAGTGTTGCAGCAGGAAAAAGATCACTTGGAAGCGCGGGTCTTTGAGTTGCAACAGGAACGCAACGAGACGGAGCCCCAGGTGATGTATTTGCGAGAGCAGCTCAGCCAGGCCAGCTTTCAACTGGAACAAACTCAAAACCGGGAACGCAGCCTTAGCGAGCGAGAACGACAGTTGTCGGAAATTGTAGCCCAACTGGAGCGACGGCGGGCTGTACTCAACCAAGCCATCGAAAACCTCACCAATCAAGAGGCCGATTACACCGTTCGCACCAAAGAACTGGAGGCGGTCGTCCGGGAAAACGAAAAGAAAGCCAAGCAGTACCTGGAAGCTGCCAACCACTACCGCGCCTACCTGGAAGAGCTCAATGCGCAAGTGCAAGAAACGCAAGCCAAGCTGAGAAGCCTTGGTGTCGAGCCCAAGCCCGCCGACCTGCCTCGACTTGAGGATCTGGAAAAACCCACCCCCATCCCAACGCCACCCCCTGCCTACACGCCTCCTCTCCCCCAACAGCCCCCCCCATCCCAGCAGAGTGGCTATTGGTCAGATAGTCCCTTCGACGACGACCCCTGGGGATAGACCGTCCTGCCAGGATCTATAAGCCAGCTTTGCGACAAAGCTCAGTCCTCTCTGCCCTAACCGGCCTTGGGAGGGCCTGGGTGGTCACATACCCTGGAAGAAACCTGTTGCAAGGGATCCGCAAGAAGATCCCCAGAATCAGTACGAGGATCCCGATCCTCGACATTCAATCCTTTCCTGCCCGGCCAAACCTATGGAACCGACCCTGCCGGATTTACAAGCCCTTAGCCAATGGGATCGACAGTTCTGCCAGTTTGCTGAGCAGCAACAGCTCCTCAAGCCCAAACAACTGGCTTTGGCCCTGAAGATCCAGCGGCAGCAGCACGGCCCTCTAGCCTTGATCCTCTGGCAGTTGGGCTTTGTGGGCCTGCAACACCTGGCTCAGTTCTGGGAAAAAATGCCCAGCGAAGCCGAGTCCGAACTGCTCGAAGACAGGGCCCTCGGTGGATGAAAGGTGCCCCCTTCCCCCACTCGCTTTTCCGCCAGAAGAGAAGAAGCAAGCAGATCCCTCTTGCTACCCAACGCTGTCGCCACCAGGCAGCAGATCCTTGGGATCCTCCGGTGGGGGCAGATGCGCCAGATCCACAGGTGAAGGGGATCCCCCCAAAATTCGCACCTGGATCCCCTTGATCACGACATAGAGCACCGGCACCACCAGCAAACTGAGCATTGTCGAGACGAACATGCCGCCGATCACCGCCGTGCCCAGAGACTGACGGCTGGCGGCCCCGGCCCCGCTGGCCACTGCCAGCGGGAAAATGCCAAGTATGGTGCTCAAGGCCGTCATGAGAATCGCGCGGAAGCGGGTCTCTGCCGCCTGCACTGCAGCCTTAACCAGGGGGATCCCTTGGGCAACCAACTGGTTGGCAAACTCCACAATCAAGATGGAGTTTTTGCTGGCCAGCCCGATCAACATCACCAACCCGACTTGGCAGAAGACGTCGTTGGTCAAGCCCCGCAGCAGTTGCGCCAAAAGAGCCCCAAGAACCGCCAGCGGCACCGCCAACAAAATGATCAAGGGATCCACATAGCTCTCAAATTGCGCCGCCAGCACCAGGAAGACGAACACCGAGCCCAAAGCAAAGATCAGCGGCGCCTGTCCTCCCGACTCGATTTCTTCCAGCGACAGGCCCGACCACTCGAAGCCAAACCCCTGCGGCAACAACTGGGCGGCTAGAGTTTCCATAGCCCGAATCGCTTGCCCTGAGCTAAAGCCCGGCAGGGCGCTGCCCTGAATTTCCACCGAGCGGAAGAGGTTGAAGTGGTTGATGATGGCCGGGCTGGTGGTCTCCTCCACCTGAACCAGGGTGCTCAACGGCAAGAGCTGCCCCTGCCCACCCCGCACGTAGAACTGGCCGATGCTTTCCGGGTTACCTCGGAATGCTTGATCCGCCTGCACATAGACCCGGTAGTTGCGGTTGAACAGGTCGAAATCATTGACGTAGGTGCCCCCCAGCAGCGTCTGCAGCGTGCCGAAGACATCCAACAGAGGGATCCCCAACAACTGGGCCATCTCCCGATCCACCTGTACTTCTAGCTGCGGCGAATTGGCGTTGAAGGTGGGCGGGTTAATCCGCAAGCCCAAGGGGGGTTGGCCCGGCGGGGGCGGCGAGTTGCCCACAAAAAACAGGGTGTTGGCCGTCTGCTCCAAGAGGTTGAAATCGTTCACCCCCCGATCCTGAAGCTGGAAAGTAAACCCGCCCGCAACCCCCAAATTGGGAATGGCCGGCGGCAGGATCGGGATCACCAATGCGCGGCTGATCCCGCCCAAAAAAGGCCCAAATAGCCGGTTGACAATCGCTTGCGCCGATTGCTCCGGTTGCCGCCGCTCTTCCCAGGGCTTGAGGGTGGCAAAGATCAGCCCATTCCCCGGCGAGGGCCCGGTAAAGCTGAACCCCCCCACGATCACCCGATTTTCGATCTCAGGGATCCCCTCCAAAATAGCGGCGGCCTGCCGGATCACCCTGTCGGTATAGTTGAGGGAAACCCCCGGCGGCCCCTGGACAATGGTGATGAAAAAGCCCTGATCCTCATCCGGCACAAACCCCGTCGGCACAATTTGGAACAGCCAGTAGGTGAGGCCCAAACAGGCAATAAACCCCGTCACCACCAACAGCCGCAGCTTCACCACCAGCTCCAGCAGGCGGCAGTAGGCCGCTCGGATCCCTTCCACGGCGCGGTCAAACCAGCGCAGCAGCCAAAACATCTGCTCTGAGCGGGGGCGAATTAGCAGCGCCGACAAAGCCGGAGCCAAGGTAATGGCATTAAACGTGGACAGCGAAACCGACACGGCAATGGTGACGGCAAACTGCTGGTAGATGCGACCGCTGGTGCCAGGAAAGAAAGCAACAGGCACAAATAGCCCCAGCAGCACCAGCGTCGTGGCGATCACCGCCCCCAACACCTCGTTCATCCCCGCCGAGGCCCCCTGCAGAGGCCGCATGCCGCGGTCGCGGATGTAGCGGGAGATATTCTCCACCACCACAATGGTGTCGTCCACCACCAAGCCAGTGGCCAGGGTGAGGCCGAACAGAGTCAAAGTGTTGATGGAAAAGCCAAACAGGCGCACAAAGGCGAAGGTCCCCAGCAGCGCCACCGGAATTGTAACGGTGGGAATGAGGGTGACGCGCCAATCTTGCAAAAAGATGAACAGTACCAGCACCACCAGGGCAATAGCCTGCAGCAGGGTAAAAATCACCTCCTGCACCGACTCGGTAATGAACAGGGTGGCGTCGAAAGGGATCTCGTAGATCAAGCCGGGCGGAAAACTCTCCGCCAGCTGCGCCAACGTCTGCCGCACCTGCCGCGACACCTCTAGGGCGTTGGCATCCGGTTGTTGGGTGATGGCGATCCCCACCGCCTCCTGCCCCCCGATGCGGAAGAACGTATCGTAGCTTTGGGCCCCCAGCTCTACCCGGCCCACATCGGCAATGCGCACCAAGCTGCCATCGGCGTTGGCCTTGAGAACGATCTGGGCGAACTCCTCCGGCTGCGACAGCCGCCCCGTGGCCTGGACGCTGATCTGAAACTCCTGATCCGGGGGGCTGGGCTGGCCGCCAATTTGGCCGGCGGGCACCTGGATATTCTGCTGGCGCACTGCGTTTACCACATCCAGAGCTGTCAGACCATAGCTGGCCAGCCGCGTCGGATCCAGCCAGATGCGCATGGCATAGGTGCGCTCCCCGAAAATGATGACATCGCTGACGCCGCGGATGCGCCGCAAAGCATCCCGCACAAACAGCTCCGCGTAGTTGCTCAAAAACAGCTCGTCGTATTCCCCCGCCTCTGAGCGCAGCGCCAACACCAGCACAAAGGCGCTGTCGCCGGCCTTTTCCACGCTGATGCCGTTTTGGATCACCTCCGCCGGCAGCCGGCCCTGGGCCCGCGCCACCCGGTTCTGCACATCCACAGCCGCCGTGTCCAGATCCCGATCCGGGCTGAAGGTAACGGTGATCTGGCTGGTGCCGTTGCTGCTGCTCACCGAGGCGATAGACCGTATACCCTCGACGCCGTTGATCTCCTGCTCCAGCACATTGGTTACCGCCGTCTCCACCGTCTCGGCGTTGGCCCCAGGATAAACAGCAGTCACCCTCACCGCTGGCGGCGCCACCTGTGGGTAGTAGTCCACCGGCAGTAGGGGAATGCTCACCGCCCCCACCAGCACAATGATGATGGAGCAGACGCTGGCAAAAACAGGGCGGCGAATGAAAAAGTCAACAAACATAGTCCAGCGCAGTGAGGAGTGAAAGGGGATAGCTGAGTTGGGAAACCGCCGGAGAGAGAGGACCTAGGGCGGG
>NZ_JANSIC010000043.1:1419-13835 GCF_047461955.1 Synechococcus sp. R55.7 | reverse complement strand
GGTGAACAGAATCAGCAAGTTCGCCTGGAGGTTTCCCAGCTTATCGAGGAGCTGCGCTTTAAGGATCCTGAACATCACATCCATGTTGTTTGGTACTGCCTCCACCACGAACTGAAGCGGTTGGAGGAAGTTGAACGCAAATGGCTAAAGGAGTTGGAACTCAAAGACGTTCCCGTCATCTTGGTCTTAACCCAATGCTTGGAATATCCCAATCCTGAAGAGAGCGAGTTTTTCCGGTATTTGCAGCATCAAAATTTGCCTGTCCGCTACATTGTTCCCGTTTTGGCCCGCAACAAGGCGATTAACCGGCAAATTACCATTCCTGCCCACGGGCTGGAGCACCTAATTGGCTGCACGCTAGAGCTTTTGCCGGAAGTGGCTCGCCTTGCCTTTATCCGCCAGCAATTGCTGCGGGTGGATCTCAAGGCCGAGGCTGCCTTTAAGTACGTATCAGGCTATGTGGCCAGTGCAGCGTTTATCGGGGCAGTGCCCCTTCCCTTTGCAGATGCCCCTCTGTTGGTTACAGCCCAAGCAGGCATGATTGCCAATATCAGCTTTATTTTTGGCTTCGAGGCTTCCCCTTCTTTTTACTACTCTTTGATAGCCGCTTTGGCAGGCACTACAATTACAACAGCAATCGGGCGAACGATTGTGTCCAACTTGCTGAAGATGATTCCCGGCCCGGGGATTGTAGGCAGCGCTATCCAATCCACTACGGCAGCCACCCTCACTCTCTCTCTGGGCCTGGCCTATATCGAGCTGATGAAGGCCATCGCCCGCGCCAAAATCCAAGGGATCCAGCTATCTCCAGAAGAGATGAAAGATATCTTTATACGCGAGTACCAAAGTTATGTTGCCTCGGGATCCAAAACTCTGAAAGATGACTTTTCATCCTAGCTTTTGCGTAGGTACTGAATCTAGGGCAGGGGAAGGTCGTGGGGTCTCAAACCCAAAGGTGCCATCGACCAGGTAGAGGGGGCGGCCTTTCACTTCTTCAAAAACGCGGCCTAAATACTCGCCAATCACGCCCAAGCTGATCAGCTGGATCCCGCCCAAAAACAAGATCATCACCGCTAAAGAGGCATAGCCAGGTACATCGGAGCCAAAGAGCAAGGTGCGGATGATGAGAAAAAGGCCATACAAAAAGGCTGGAACCGAGATCGCCAACCCTATGTAGCTCCACACCCGCAACGGCCAAGAGCTAAAAGAGGTGATGCCTTCTATGGCTAGGTTCCACAGCCGCCAGTAGTTCCACTGGGTTTTGCCGCGAAAGCGGGGGGCGCGATCGTAAAAAATGGCCGTTTGCCGGTAGCCCACCCAGGCAAAGATCCCTTTCATAAAGCGGGTGCGCTCTCGCAGCTGTTTAACTGCCTCCACCACCTGCCGATCCAGCAGTCGAAAATCCCCCGTATTGCGCGGGATCCGCACCTGGCTGAGTTGATCAATCAACCAATAGAAGCCGTTGGCTGTAAAGCGTTTTAGCCAGCTCTCCCCGCGGCGGCTGCGGCGCACCGCATAAACCACCTGATAGCCCTGCCGCCACTGCTGCAGCATCTCCGGGATCAGCTCCGGCGGATCTTGCAAGTCGGCATCGATGGGAACAACAGCTCGACCAGAGGCGTGATCGAGGCCGGCAGTAAGGGCGATCTCCTTGCCATAGCAACGGGAAAGGTTCACCACTTTGATACGGGGATCCCGACGATGGAAGGCAATGAGCTTTTCCAGCGTGTTGTCTTGGCTGCCATCGTTGACGCAGATAATCTCGTAGGGGATCCCCAGCGGCTCCAAGGTAAGTTGCAGGCGTTCGAACAGGTGTTCCAGGTTGTCCGCCTCATTTTTGCAGGGGACAACAACCGATAATTCAACCAACTCAACCGGGGGCTCAGACAACATCGAGAGGTGTCAGAATCGGGATCCCGTAGTTGGCCATCATTGTGCCATCAGGGGGTGGCCGACATCTCCGCCACAATCGAGCGCAGCTCGTCTTCCGAGATGCGGTAGACCTCGTTGCAGAATTGGCAAACCGCTTCTGCCCCCTTGTCGGTGTGGATCATATCGAGCAATTCGTCCCGCCCCAGCATGCGCAGGGCCCCCTTCACCCGGTCGGAATTGCACTTGCAGTAGAAGCGGATGGTGCGCATTTCCGGCGCAATTTTCAGATCCAAGTCGCCCAGGCAGATTTGCAACAGCTCCCGCAAGCCGCCGCCGCAAGCCAACATCGGGCTAAATTCTTCCACTTTGGCCAAACGGGCTTCCATCTCTGGGATCAGACTGGCCGGCGCCCCTGGCATCAGCTGCAACAACACTCCGCCGGCGGCGCGTACCCGCTGTGAGTCGAGATTTACTCCCAGAAGGACTGCCGAGGGAATCTGCTCTGAGGAGGAGAGGTAGTAGGTGATGTCGTCTCCCACCTCTCCCGAAACCAGCTCCACCGCGCTGGTGTAAGGCTGGCCATACCCCAGATCCCGCAGCACATGGAGGTAGCCATAGCGCCCAACGGCTTGGCCCACATCCAACTTGCTCTCGGCAGTGAGAGGAAGCTCAATGGCGGGGTTGCTCACATACCCGCGTACCGTGCCATCCAAGCCGGCATCCACCCAGATGTTGCCCAAGGGGCCATTCCCTTTCAGTTGCAGGTTAATCCGCGCCTGGCGTCGCTTCAAGTTGGCCGCCAGCAACAGGGCTGCGCTCATGGCCCGCCCCAAGGCCACTGTCGCCACATAGGAGAGCTTGTGCCGCTCCCTTGCCTCTTGTACCGCCTGGGTGGCCACCAAGCCCACCACTCGGATTTTGCCTTCTGCCGCCGTGGCCCGGATGAGGTGATCCGGCAGAGATGAGGGCGTACCCTCAGAAATACCTTTCGCTCGCTTCAATCGTTCTGACCCAGAGGCATCCGTCATCGCAACCTCAACGCATGTCTTAAACCAAGCCTGCAGGGATCCCCTGGCGACTCAGCCTTCATTCTAAGTGAGTCTAAGTGAGATTGTAGCCCCTCTCTTGCCGGACTTTGGGGAGGGAACTGCCCTGTCGGGGCGGGAATGGGACTGTCCCTTTTCTGGGAGAGATTTTAAGAAGTGTGAAGATCTGAGATGGCAGACGGCAAGCATATCGGAAAATAACTTGCGGGTATGCTCGTCATACTCTTTAAAAAATCGACTTGAGGATGGATATCCATGAGTGTTGTTACGAAATCGATTGTGAACGCGGACGCGGAGGCCCGCTACCTCAGCCCGGGGGAACTGGATCGGATCAAGTCCTTTGTTGCCTCGGGTGAGAAGCGGTTGCGCATTGCTCAAGTCTTAACCGAGTCTCGTGAGCGCATCGTCAAACAAGCTGCCGACCAGCTCTTCCAGAAGCGCCCTGACATTGTCTCTCCGGGGGGCAATGCCTACGGGGAAGAGATGACGGCGACTTGCCTGCGGGATATGGACTACTACCTGCGCCTGATCACCTATGGTGTCATTGCCGGCGATGTCACCCCAATCGAAGAGATCGGCCTGGTGGGTGTTCGCGAGATGTACAACTCTTTGGGCACACCCATTCCGGCGGTGGCCGAGAGCATTCGTCAAATGAAGCAGGTGGCCATGGGTCTGCTCTCTCCTGACGATGCGGCTGAAGCCGGCTACTACTTCGACTTTGTGGTGGGGGCAATGAGCTAATCCCTCATTGTTTTTGCCGCACAACCCTTTGCTGTTCGTCGATTTGGATTTAGGAAGCTCATCATGCAAGACGCAATTACTGCTGTAATCAACAGCTACGATGTTCAAGGCAAGTATCTGGACAGCTCGGCCATGGAGAAGTTGAAAGCCTTCTTCGCCACAGGCGAGCTGCGGGTGCGGGCGGCTGCCACCATCGCGGCCAATGCCTCCACCATCGTCAAGGATGCTGCTGCCAAGGCGTTGCTGTACTCTGATCTCACCCGTCCTGGCGGCAACATGTACACCACCCGTCGCTATGCTGCCTGCATCCGCGACATGGACTACTACCTGCGCTACGCCACCTACGCCATGCTGGCCGGGGATCCCTCCATTCTGGACGAGCGGGTGCTGAACGGGCTCAAGGAGACCTACAATTCCCTGGGAGTGCCCATTGGGGCAACCATCCAGGCCATCCAAGCCATGAAAGAGGTAACTGCCGCTCTGGTGGGTGCTGAGGCCGGCAAGGAAATGGGGGTGTACTTCGATTACATCTGCTCTGGCCTGAGCTAACTCCCGGCGTCATTGCCTCAGGGGAGGTGCATTCTTCAACGAGCACGGCGGGCGATTTGCCACAGGGATCTGGTGTGCTAGCTGAAGTACGCGAGCTTTCTGGGGTGAGTCGCCTGTTTTGCTGGTCAAGATAGCCCATTTTGTTGTTGAGCGGGGATCCCATATCATGCGCATGTTCAAGATCACGGCCTGTGTGCCCAGCCAAACCCGAATTCGCACCCAGCGGGAGCTGCAAAATACCTACTTCACCAAGCTGGTGCCCTATGAGAACTGGTTTCGGGAACAGCAGCGCATCCAGAAATCGGGTGGCCGCATCCTGAAGGTGGAGCTGGCCACGGGTAAGCCTGGGATGGACGTAGGACTGCTGTAGTTCCCCTATTCGTTCGTTGCTTTCCCTCGGATACTGAGAAATAGCCCTCTGCAGATCCGGTATGCCCAGCTCTGGAAGCTCTGTTCTTGGGGTTGGGGTAGCGGATCTGGCCGTTTTGTAGGGGTGGGGGTAGATGTTGCCTGATGTGCCGACCCGGTTGGAGCCAATCATCGCTGCCCACAACCTGAGCAAGGTTTACCCGGTGGCCGTCAAGGATCCCGGAGTGGTTGGCACCCTGCGCCACTTTTTTCGCCGCACCTATCGCCACATCCCGGCAGTGCAGTCCGTGAGCTTTCAAGTTCAGCCGGGGGAGATGGTGGGATTTTTGGGGCCCAACGGGGCGGGCAAGACCACTACCCTCAAGATGTTGACTGGTTTGATCTATCCGTCCGGCGGCACGGTGCAAGTGGTGGGTCATGTGCCTTACCGCCGGGAGCCGGCGTTTTTGCGGCAGATCACCCTGGTGATGGGGCAGAAGCAGCAGCTCATTTGGGATCTGCCGGCGATGGACTCTCTGCGCATCAACGCTGCCGTTTACGAGATCCCTGAGAAGGAGTTTCGGGAGCGGGTGGGGGAGCTGGCGGAGCTGCTCGACCTAGAAAGCAAGCTGAAGCAACCAGTGCGCAAGCTTTCCTTGGGGGAGCGGATGAAGGCGGAGCTGTTGGCGGCTCTGTTGCACCGCCCGCAGATTTTGTTTTTGGACGAGCCCACCTTGGGGTTGGATGTCAACGCCCAGGCCGGCGTGCGGCAATTTCTGCGGGATTACAACCGCCGCTATGGAGCAACGGTGCTGTTGACCAGCCATTACATGGCCGATATTACTGCGCTGTGCCAACGGGTGCTGGTCATCAACGCGGGGCAGCTCATGTACGATGGCGACCTCGAGGCATTGCTGGAGCGCTTTGCCCCCTACCGAGAGGTGAGGTTGAAATTGGCTCGCCCTTGCCCTGTTGCCCAACTGCAGCTCTATGGAGAGGTGCGCACGGACGGGGATCCGGGCAGCTGTGAGGCGCGGCTGTGGGTGCAGCGGGAGCAGCTCACCCAAACGGTGGCCAAGCTCTTGGCAGAGCTGGATGTGCTGGATCTAACGGTAACCGACCCGCCCATCGAGGAAGTGATCGGGCGGGTGTTTGCGGATGGGATCCCTTCGGCCAGCCCATAGGGTCATTTGCAACAGGGTTAGGTTGAGCGTGGGCTCCCTTCTTCCCCAAGAGGAGAGGGGCTGGGGGTGAGGGTCAGCAGCGAAGGATCCCAGCTTTGTTGGAAACGACTGGGATTCCCTAACCCTTCCCTCAGATCTTCTGGGCAGCAGCCTCGCGCTGGTCAGCCGTCGAGCGTGCCGCGTGCAGCGCAGAGTAGAGCTTGTTGAGGGCATTCATGTAGGCTTGGGCCGAAGCGACGATGATGTCGGTGTTGGCGGCATGGCCGGAAAAGATGCGGTCTTCGTGGCGCAGGCGGATGGTGACTTCCCCAATGGCGTCGATGCCGGCAGTAACCGATTGGACAGAAAACTCGATTAACTTGTTGGGGATATTGACAATGCGGTTGATGGCCTTGTACACCGCATCCACCGGGCCTGTGCCCACGGCAGCGTCCACCCGCTCTTCCCCTTCCGGGGTTACCAGGCGCACCGTGGCAGTGGGAGCCTCTCGATTGCCACACACCACTTGGACATGCTCCAGGCGGTAGAGTTCGGGCACCGGGCGAGTTTCGTCGTTAACAATCGCTTCCAGATCCAGGTCGGAGATTTCTTTTTTCTTGTCAGCCAGCTCTTTGAAGCGCAAGAAGGCCTTGTTCAGATCCTGCTCCGACAGCTCGAACCCCAGTTCTTTGAGGCGGGTGCGAAAGGCGTTGCGGCCCGAGTGCTTGCCCAACACCAAGGTGCTCGATTGCAGGCCGATGGTCTGGGCATCCATGATCTCATAGGTCTGGCGGTTCTTCAACATGCCGTCCTGGTGGATGCCGGATTCGTGGGCAAAGGCGTTGGAGCCGACGATAGCCTTGTTGGGCTGCACCAACATGCCAGTGAGGTTGGAGACGAGGCGCGAGGTGCGATAGATCTCCTGAGTTTTGATGTGGGTGAGGGGCTTCTCGGAGTCCACCGGCAGGCCGAAGTAGGGGTTGAAGTAGCTGCGCCGCACATGCAGGGCCATCACCAACTCTTCCAGGGCTGTGTTGCCGGCCCGCTCACCAATGCCGTTGACCGTCACTTCCACCTGACGGGCGCCCTGCTTAATCGCTTCCAAGAAGTTGGCCACCGAGACGCCCAGATCGTCGTGGCCGTGCACAGAAAGGATCGCTTGCTTGATGTTGGGCACGTTCTCGCGGATGCCCTTGATCAGTTGGCCGAACTCCTCCGGCATGACGTAGCCGACGGTATCGGGGATGTTGATGGTTTTGGCCCCCGCCCGAATGGCCGCCTCAATCACCTGGTATAGGAACTCGGGATCGGAGCGGGTGGCGTCCATCATGGAGAACTCCACATCCTCCACGAAGGACTTGGCGTAGGCCACCATCTCCTCGGCAATTTGCAGCACCTCGGCGCGGGTTTTGCGCAACTGATACTTCAGGTGAATGTCGGAGGTGGAGATGAAGGTGTGGATGCGGGGCTTGGCAGCAGGCTTCAGGGCGGCGGCGGCGGCCTCAATGTCCGGCTTTAGGGCACGGGCCAGGCTGCAAATCACAGGGCCATCGGGGGTTCCCACCTGCTCGGCCACCTTCTGCACGGCCTCAAAGTCACCAGGGCTGGCATAGGCAAATCCCGCTTCGATAATATCGACGCCCAGCCGGGCCAACTGCCGGGCAATGGCCAGCTTTTCTTCGGTGTTGAGGGTGGCGCCGGGGCACTGCTCCCCGTCTCGCAGGGTGGTGTCGAAAATGAGTACATGATCCAAAGCTTGGCCATCAAACCCGGCGACCGCGGCAGCATCCATAACGGTTACTGGGATAACGAAACACTACCTCATTATTCTGACATTAACTGGGACATTAACTGGCAGGGGTTCTAGCCTTGTTTGGGGAAGATTTGGGTGGGCTCTGTTGAGACGTCATTGGGCTTGGGTCTTGCAACCTTTCCCCTGGGATCCCCAGCGGCGGCAGGAGATGGGGGAAGGCAGATCCCGAAGGCGCAGGCGAGCAGTTGTTCATACTCTTTTTCATCCCTGAGAGGGCGTTCCCGGCGGCCTTCTGGGGTGGTCTCGATCCACTTAAAAGAGCCATTGGCGCGGGCGGTGAGGGTGACCCGTCCGGTCGGAGTGGCCAGGGTGCAAAGGCGGAGCCGAGTAAACATCGATTCTGGCGAAGTTTGGTGAAAGTGGCACATGGGCTCGAACTCCTGCAGGGAGCGTGGGATCCGATCCAGAAGAAATAGAGTTTTCCAGGTGCGATCCGGCTGTTCCTGCTGAACGAGCCAATACCGACGAGCGGTGGGATCCCCTGGCCAAGGGGTGAGGCGGTAGCGTCCTTCAGCCTGGGCCTGAACCCCAGGATCCCCCAGCCGCAGCGGTTCGCGAAAGGCCTCCCCATACCCCACATCTGCCAGCCAGGCTTCATCGCCGATGTTCACCTGCACAGCCAAGTGGTCGCACTCAGGTCCAAAGCGGACGTCGGACTCCGTCGGAGTAGCGCGAACGGCGCGGCTCACCTGTCCTGAGAGTAGGTGTACCGAAAACCCCATCCCCTGCAGGGCAGCGGCCAGCAGGCTGTTCAGCTCGAAGCAAAACCCACCCCGCCGCTCTCGGACGATTTTTTGGAACAAGAAATCCCGCTCCAGGCGAATGGCACGACCCCGATGAATGTCCAGATTTTCAAACGGCACCCGCAGCAGGTGGGCTCGGTGGATCTGGCGGAGGGTTTGCAGGGTGGGCTGGGTGGAGCCAACGTAGCCGATCCGATCCAAGTAGGCCCTGATTTGGGAGGGGGTCAGTGGCTCTAGCATCAGCACAGAAGCCGGTTGGCTGCCAAGCAAGCTTTTGGCCTACCCTAGCCTTGCCACGAATCCCCGGCCAGAGCCAGAAGAACAGTTCACTGGAATCTGAAAGACGGCATCTTTTCCCCGGAGCCGATTTTTCTGTGGCTGTAGGGATCCCTGATGGCCAGGATATGGGCAGAGGATTCTGGTGGACAAACCGGCCAAAGATTGCCCAAGATTGTCCACAAGATCGTTCAAAGCAGGTGGGAGCGCTACCGATGGCTGCTGCCCAAAATTTGCCCTCCGATGAGCTTTTTCCCATCACGCTGAAGCTCTTTGCCGTCTATCAAGAAGTAATCGGACAAACCGAGATGCGCCTGCAGGTGAGCCCTGGTACCACCGTCGGGCAGCTGTGCGATCAACTGATCCAGCGCTACCCCAGCTTAGCTCCTTGGCGCTCCCAAACCCGTTTCGGTCTCAACCTCAATTTTGTAGCTGCCGACACTCCCCTATCGGCGGGAGACGAAGTCGTTCTGATCCCTCCGGTCAGCGGGGGCTGAAAAGGAGCAAAAGGAGAATGCTACGATAGCGGCAAGAAAAAAAGAAGGCGAAGCGTTACATGGCAGAATACACTCGGTCGATTTCCTTTTATGGGCGGGAAATTGACATCAATATTGGGCTGATGGCCCCCCAGGCAGGGTGTGGGGTTTGGCTGACTTCGGGCGAAACCTCGATTTTGGTTACCGCCACACGGCAGCCAGGCCGGCCTGGCGTTGATTTTATGCCCTTGTTGGTCGATTACGAAGAGCGCCTCTACGCAGCGGGGCGGATCCCAGGGGGATATCTGCGGCGAGAAGGCCGGCCACCGGAACGGGCCACTTTGATCTCTCGCTTAATAGACCGACCCATTCGTCCGTTGTTCCCAGAATGGCTGCGGGATGATGTGCAGGTGGTGGCCACCACCCTCTCTGTAGATGATACGGTGCCGCCCGATGTGTTGTGTATTTTGGGAGCCTCGTTGGCCATTCACGGCGCTCGCATCCCCTTCAATGGCCCCGTGGCGGCGGTGCGGGTGGGCTTGGTCAAGGATGAATTTATCCTCAACCCCACTTATGCCGAAATTGAGGCGGGCGATCTGGATTTGGTGGTGGCCGGCTGTGCCGATGGCGTGATCATGGTGGAAGCCGGGGCCAACCAACTGCCGGAAAAGGATGTGGTGGAGGCCATCGAGTTTGGTTTTGAGGCCATCCAGGAGCTGCTCAAAGCCCAACAGCAAGTCCTGGCGGATCTCAACATCACCCCGGTAGAGCTGCCCCCTCCCCCCAAAAACGAGGAGCTGATTGCCTTTGTAGAAGAGCAGGCTCAGGAGGGCATTCGCTCCATTCTCAGGCAGTTTTTGGACAAGACCAGCCGGGAACAACAACTGGAGGAGCTCAGGGCCAAGCTGGAGGCCCAAATCCAGGAACGGCCAGAGGGGGATCCCTTGCGGCTCTATCTTCTGGAAAATCCCAAGGAGTTGGACAACCAGTTCAAGGCTCTGCTCAAGAAGCTGATGCGCCAGCAGATCCTGCAAGAGGGGGTGCGGGTGGATGGGCGCAAGCTGGACGAGGTGCGACCGGTCTCTTGCCGGGTGGGTTTGATCCCAAGGGTGCACGGCAGTGCCTTGTTCAATCGCGGCCTCACCCAAGTCCTTTCCATCACTACCCTCGGCACCCCCGGCGATGCCCAGGAGCTGGACGACTTGCACCCGGTGGATGAGAAGCGCTACATGCACCACTACAATTTTCCGGGCTTTTCAGTGGGAGAAACGCGGCCTTCACGCTCCCCGGGGCGGCGGGAGATTGGTCATGGGGCGCTGGCGGAGCGGGCCTTGGTGCCGGTGCTGCCCAAGGAAGAGGAGTTTCCCTATGTGGTGAGGGTGGTCTCGGAAGTGCTCTCCTCCAACGGCTCCACCTCGATGGGATCCGTCTGTGGCTCTACCCTTTCTCTGATGGATGCCGGGGTGCCGATCAAAGCGCCGGTCAGCGGGGTGGCCATGGGCCTTATTAAGGAGGGGGATGAGGTGCGCATCCTCACCGACATCCAGGGGATCGAGGACTTTCTGGGCGACATGGACTTCAAGGTGGCCGGTACGCGGGCGGGGATCACCGCTCTGCAAATGGACATGAAAATCACCGGCATCACCGTTGACGTGGTGGAACAGGCCATCCGGCAAGCCAAGGCCGGACGCGAGTTCATCCTCGACAAGATGCTGGAGACCATTGCCGCCCCTCGACCCCAGTTGGCCAAAACGGCTCCCCGTCTGCTCACGTTCAAGGTGGATCCGGAGGACATCGGCAAGATCATCGGCCCCGGTGGCAAGACCGTGCGCGGCATCACCGAAGCGACAGGGGCCAAGGTGGACATCAGCGACGACGGCACAATCACCGTGTCTTCCTCGGTGGGCGGCCAGGCGGAGGCGGCGCGGGCGATGATCGAAAATCTGGTGCGGCGGGTGGAAGAGGGGCAGGTGTATTTGGGCAAGGTGACCCGCATCATCCCCATCGGCGCTTTTGTGGAGTTTTTGCCCGGCAAAGAGGGCATGATCCACATTTCGCAACTGGCGGAGTACCGCGTCGGCAGGGTGGAAGATGAGGTGGCTGTGGAGGATGAGGTGGTGGTCAAGGTGCGCAGCATCGATCACAAAGGCCGCATCAACCTCACTCGCCTCGGCATTAGCCCTGAGGAAGCAGCGCGGGTGCGCAACCATCACCACTGAGGCTGCGGTTTTCCCCCAGCAACGGGGGGGCCAGGGATCCCCTCGACAGCCGCCGGCAGCGGCCAAAATGGCAGAGAAAACTCCATCGCGACAGCGGTGCGGAGCGCTTTTTAGCTGGCTCGCGTCTGCACTGCCGTTCGTGTGGTCGCGTCAGCGGTGCAAAGCCCTTTGCAATATGCCGGATCCCGTCCCTCCCTTTCTCGTTGGCCAAGGCTATACTTCTCCGGCTCGACTGTCCCCCTCCCGGCGGCGGCTGGGCTGGGCGTTGGCTTGGGGCTTGGGTTGGGCTGCTCTGCTTAACCTTTCTGCTCAGCATCCTTTGTTGGTGCGGATGGAGAGCGACGCCCAGGAGTGGCTGTACGCTTGGCGTGGCCCTCAGCAGCCTTCTCCCGAGGTGGTGATCGTCGGCATTGATGGTCGTATAGGACTCGATCGCGACAGCGGTGCGGAGCACGTTCCCGCTAACGGGAACAGCGGACAGGGGGAAAGCAATGGCCGCACCAGTGGTGCAGAGCACCTTGGCCAAAAGGTTGACTTTCTTCTGGAACGGGCCAACTACGCCGGCCTGACCTTGCGTCTATTGGAAGAAGCCAAGGCCAGGGTGGTGGTGCTGAACCTGCCCAGCAGCTTTGTGGTGCCGCAAAACCTGGGCAACGAGAACTTAGATGCCCCTCTACGTCAGGTGGTACAGCGCTACCCAGATCGCTTGGTCTTGGCCACCCGCAGCAGCGAGAGCTTTGGCCGCTCCGAGATTAACATCTACAACCATTTTCTGCCCTTCTCTTCTCTGCGGCTGGAGTACCTGGTGCCGCCAGAGCATGTGCAGGGGGTGGTGCAATATCGGGTGGATAGGGCCGGGATCCTGCGCCAGGCCCAGTTGCGGGGGCTCTACCTGCGCCGCGACAGCCAAGAGGAGCAGATGTTCGCCTCGGTCGAGGCTCTGGCTTTTGCCAAATACGACCCGGAGCGGGCCAGCCGCTGGTTTCGCGAGCGGGGGTTGCAGCCGATCCAATTCAACCCCCTCGGATCCCAGCACGGGATCCCCATCATCCCCATCGAACGGGTTTGCCCTCCAGCTGTTCTCCAGGCAGGATCCGGGTCTGTTGCCCCGATGATCAACCCCAGCCAAGCCTGCCGCGGCCAAGAAGGGATCCCTCCCCTCGATCCCGA
>NZ_JANSIC010000043.1:0-1319 GCF_047461955.1 Synechococcus sp. R55.7 | reverse complement strand
TCAACCCCAGCCAAGCCTGCCGCGGCCAAGAAGGGATCCCTCCCCTCGATCCCGAAGTTGCCGACCAATTGCGGGACAAAATTGTCCTGGTGGGTTTTGTGGGCGGCTACCCCGAAACCTTCCCAGTGCGGACTGCGGATGGATCCCAGATTGCGGCGGTGGAGCTGCAGGCGCAAGTCCTCTCCAGCCTGCTCACCGGGGAGGTCTACCAATCCGTGCCGGGGGGGGTGGCGGTTGCGGTGGTCTTGCTGCTGGGAGTGGGAACGGGACTGCTTTTGGTGCTTTATCGTCCCCCCCTACGTTCGCGTCAGCGGTGCGGAGCACTTTTGAGCCCTTGGGGCTGGAAGCAACAGCAGTTTCTCCTGCGGCCTGTGGTGGGGCTTGCCGTTTACGAAGGGTGGGCTGTGGCCCAGTTTCTACTGGGGCGTTGGGTTTGGCCTCTCGTCTTGCCGGCCCTGGCCAGTGGGCTAACGGGGGTGAGCCTGCTGCTCACTTTGGTCATTGTGGAGAATCAAGAACGGCTCTTGGCCCAGCAACAGGAACTGGAGCGCCTGCGCCGAGCCGAACAGGAGGCCGCCATTGACCAGGCTCGCAAGCTGCTCTACCGAGTAGCCACCGACATTCACGATCGCGAGCTGCAGGAGCTGAAGGTGGTGATGGACAACTTGGAGAGCTTGCAATGGCAGCAGCACCAGGGAAAAGCTCCCGATCCCACCGTCTACGACCACCTGCTCGAGCAACTGGAGAGGATCGGACGCGGGATCCGGAATCAGCTCAACGATGTGCGCACTCTAGCTGCCAAGCTGCGCATCTCCCCCAGCTTACGAGAAGGGCTGCATCGAGGCATCGAGATCTATCTGGATGAACTGATCCAATCGGGCAGCCTAACGCTATCTGTAGAGCGGCAACTGCAACCTCTGCAGGAGCCCAACACCGGTGAGTGGTTTGATCAGCGAGAAGACATCTTGCGCTTTTTGCGGGAGGCCATCGGCAATGTCATCGCCCATGTACAACCCCCCAAAGGCAATGCTTCCTTTGTCAAGGTGTCGCTGGCCCAAACGGAGCGCCACTGCTGCCTTTCCGTGGTCAACGATGGTATCGAGTACGCTCCCGGCCTCAGCGGCGGCTACGGCAGCAAGGCCATGAACACCATCGCCCGCTATCTACCCAAGGGATCCTGGCATCGCACCCGCACCCCAGAAGGCCATACCCATGTCGAGCTGCACTGGGAGATGCCGCTCTGAAAGACCTACACAGCACTGAACAGAACAGATTTTTGCTCAGCGCTGTTGCTTTCTTCCTGCTTCAGCAACCCTTGA
>NZ_JANSIC010000042.1:12317-13945 GCF_047461955.1 Synechococcus sp. R55.7 | reverse complement strand
AGGGATCACCTTCACCCAATGGGCATAGACGGGATCCCGATTTTCGGTAATTGCCGTCAGCTTCTGCCGCAACTGCTCGGTGATGGGGCGGGAGGGGGGCAGGACGTACTGCTCGATCTGGCGAATGGGGGTGATCTTGGCAGCAGTGCCGGTTAAAAAGGCCTCGTCAGCAATCAATAGCTCCGATTTGTCAACGGGCCGTTCTTGGGTAGGGATCCCCAGGTCGCGGGCCAGAGTGAGGACACTGTCGCGGGTGATCCCTTCCAAGATATCTTGGTCGAAGCTGGGGGTAATCAGCACGCCATTGCGCACGATGAAGATGTTCATGCCCGAGGCTTCGCTCACTTTGCCCTGGGAGTTCATCAAAATGGCCTCGTCATAGCCAGCCTGCGCCGCCTCGGTTTTGGCCAAAGAGGAAGTGATGTAGGCGCCGGTGATCTTGCCCCGCAATGGTAGGCTGCGATCCTCTTGCCGGGCCCAAGAGCTGATGCGGCAACTGACTCCCTCTGGCGAGAGGTAGTCCCCCAGTTCCAAGCCGTACACGAAAAAGTCTTTCTCAATGTTGTGCAGCCGCGGCGAGATGCCTAGGTCGGAGGTGTACACCAAGGGGCGGATGTAGAAAGACGTGGAGGGACGGTTTTTTCGGATCAGCTCGACGATCACCTGCTCAATCCGTTCAGCAGGGAGATCAAAACAGAGCAGGCGGGCGCTTTGACTCAGTCGTCGGCAATGGCGATCCAGACGGAACACCAGAACTTGATCCGGGTTTTGCGGATCAGGGATCCCGCGTAGGCCGCCGAACGCCGCTGTCCCGTAGTGCAGAGCATGGGTGGCAATGGAGATCTTCGCCTCAGCAAAGGGGACAATCTGGCCCTGAAAGTAGGCGTAGGGCAGAAAATCTGGCATGGTCGGCACCCACCGGGGTAGGAATGAGAGGTAGGAATATTATCACCGATTCGTGCAGTGCCGGGAGCTCCAACGTCGGCATGACTTCCCTGCCTGTAGTAGCAGCACGCGGGATAGGCGTAGAGGTATTCCTCCCCCGCAGCAGCGTTGTTTAGCCAGTCAGTTTCCGAGAGGGTTGGATTGGAGAAGCAAACAGTTCGTAGCTGAAGAGGGGCCGAGCAGCTACACCCTATGACGCAAAGGGGGTGAACTCCTTGTGAAGGCAGCAATGCTCCTTGTGGCAAGGCTTCTTTGGTCTCAGGGTGGTAGGGTAAGGAGGTGGTTGCTCAAGCAGCTGTAAATAAAGCCTGCAAAACTTTCGATTGCTGCCTTACTTTTGCTTGGCATTTTGTCCCCCGCTAGCCCGATGCTGTCGACGGGTGGGAGCCGGAGGGCTGCTTTTGCCCAATCTTTTGCTCTGGGTATCCCCATTGAGGAAGCCATTCAGATCGCTCGATCTGCCGTGCCCAATGCCGTGATCAAAAAATGATCAAAAAAGATGAGTTGGAGCTTAAACATGGGCGCCTAGTTTGGGAAGTGAAATTTACCAACGATATTGAAGTCAAGATCGATGCCACTACCGGTGACATTGTCGATATCGACGACTAGCACTCAGGAGGTGCCCTTGCCTAGGCGGGGGTGAGCGTTGCCGGAAAAGGTTGTAGCTGTTACTGCTTGATGAA
>NZ_JANSIC010000042.1:5980-12217 GCF_047461955.1 Synechococcus sp. R55.7 | reverse complement strand
CTGAGCTAGAATGCTGTCTATCCGTCTTGCTGCTCCCCCTGATGGACGACCCCCCTTTAGCCTCGGCGGCTACTTTCCCCAACACTGAGCTTTCGTGGGGAGATGCGTCGCTTAGTCTCCTTTGGGTCATCGGTCTTCTGGTCATCAACGCTTTTTTTGTCGCGGTCGAGTTTTCCTTGGTATCGGCGCGGCGCTCCCGGATGGTGCAGTTGGCCAGCGAAGGGAACCGGCAGGCAGCTCTTGTGCAAAAAGCCCAGGAACAACTGGAATATGCCCTCTCCACCACACAGTTGGGCATTACTCTGGCCAGTGTATTGCTGGGCTGGATTGGAGCCACCCAGGTTTCGCCCACGCTGTTTTTGGCCTTGAGCCGCTTGGACTGGTTTCAGGGTGTGGATCCGGCCCTTATGCAGGGGGTGGCGGTGGTAGTGGTGTTTTCGCTGCTCACCTATTTTCAGATCGTGGTAGGGGAGCTGATCCCCAAGACTCTGGCCATCCTCTATTCCGAGCCGATTGCGCTGCAACTGGCCTGGCTCAATCGTTTGGTCAGCCGTATCCTAAGACCTTTTGTAGAGCTGCCCCGCTTTTCCTCTCGGTGTGTGCTGCGGCTTTTGGGAGTCCAGATTCCGGAGGCCAGCTCCTTTTACAGCACCATGACGGTGGAGGAGCTGCAACTGCTGATCGCCTCGTCGGTGGAGTCGGGCAACATTGAGGCGGAAGAGCGAGAGCTGTTGAGCAACATCTTCGAGTTCGGCGAGACGGTGGCCAGCGAGGTGATGATCCCGCGTACCAGCATCGACGCGGTGCCAGAAACTGCAACGGTGCAAGAGGTGCTGGCCGAGGTGGCCGAATCAGGACACTCCCGTTACCCGGTCTACGGCGAGTCTTTGGATGACATCCGCGGGCTGATCCACGTCAAGGAAGTCATTGGGGAGCTGGCCAAGGGATCCATCGACCTCCACAGCCCCATCACGCCTTTTATCCGCGAGGCCCACTTTGAGCCGGAGAACAAGCCGATTGCCGAACTGTTGCCCGAAATGAGGCAGCACCACTGGCCGATGGTGGTGGTGGTGGATGAGTTTGGCGGCACGGCGGGCCTGATCACCATTCAAGACTTGGTGGAGGAGATTGTCGGCAAGCTCTCCGATGGCCCGGATCCCAACACCAAGGAGCCGGACATCCAAGAACTTGACGAAAATACCTTGCTCATCCAGGCTCAGCTAGATATTGAAGAGATCAACGAGCGCTGTGGCCTCAACCTGCCTCTGCACGAGGATTACCAAACGCTGGGGGGCTTTTTGATCTACCACATGCAGAAGATCCCACGTGCTGGGGAAAAGTTCACCTACCAAGAGATGGAGTTTCAGGTGGTGCGCATGGAGGGGCCACGGGTGGATCGGGTGAAGGTAGCCCGCCGCCCCGGCACCCCGGCAAACTCCCTACCGCTGCTCCCCCCAGCGCAAACGGCAAAAACCCGTCCATAAGCCCGCTAGGAGAGCATTAGGTCCTTGCCTTGACCACTTTCAGGGTCTGCAGGCGCACATCCTCTGGGCCGTTGATAAAGCCGCCTGCCTCATGCACCAACAGCAGATAGTTCACCGCCTCTTGGGTCACCTCTTCTCCCGGCACCAAAATCGGGATCCCAGGTGGATAGGGGGAGATGATCTCGGCGCAGATATGGCCCACTGCTTCTTGGAAAGGCACCCGCTGAATGGGAGCAAAAAAAGCCTCCCGGGGTGATAGCCGTTGTGGTGGCAAGCAAGGACGGGGCAGTTGTGCCAGCCGCTGCATTTTTTCCATTGCCGCTCTGGATGGGCGGGATCCCTGAAAATGTTGCGACAGGGCGGCGAAACTTTCCACCAGGCGGTCAATGTCTCGCTGGGTATTGCCGATGCTGACAATGAAGACCACATTGTGCAGGGTGGACATCTCCGGCTGCACGTGGAAGTGATCGTTAACCCAGTCGTGAGCGTCGAAGCCGAACAACCCCAGCTCTGTCACCGTTACCGTGAGACGGGTGCGGTCGAAATCGAAAAAACCAGGGGTGGAGCCGATACGCTCTGGGCCAAAACAGCGCAAGCCGGGGATGCGGTTGAGACGGGCGCGGGCTTGATCTGCCAAAGCCAAGGCTTGGCCCAGCAGGGCTTCCCCTTCTAAGGCCATCTGCCGCCGTGCCACATCCAGCGACATCATCAGCACATAGCTGGGGCTAGTCGATTGCAGCAGTTGCAGAATGTTGCGCACCCGGTTGGGGTCGATACGGGATCCCTTGAGGTGCAGCATCGAGGCCTGGGTCATGCCGGAGATCACCTTGTGGGTGGACTGCACCACCAGATCGGCTCCGGCTTCTAGGGCCGAGATGGGCAATTGCGGATGAAACCCAAAGTGGGGCCCGTGGGCCTCATCCACCAGCAGCGGCAGGCCGTGGGCATGGGCGATGGAGGCCAAAGCCTGCACATCGCAGCAGACCCCGTAGTAGGTGGGGCTGACTACCAAAACGCCTTTGGCATCGGGATGCTCCGCCAAGGCCCCCTCCAAACCGGCTGGGGTAATCCCGTGGGCAATGCCCAGCTCCGGGTCAAAATCCGGCTCGATATAGGCCGGCACCGCCCCAGAGAGGATCACCCCGGCAATGGCGGATTTGTGGCAGTTGCGCGGCAAGAGGATCTTGTCTCCCGGATCGCACACCGCCATCACCAGCGTTTCCACGCCGCAGGTGGAACCGTTGACCAAAAACCAACTGCGATCCGCTCCATAAGCTGCTGCCGCCAGCTCCTGGGCCTCTCGGATCACGCCATCGGGGTCGTGGAGGTTGTCCACCTCTGGCAGCTCGGTCAGATCTGCCCGGAAGACGTTCTCTCCCAAAAAGGTCCGCAAGTCGGCAGGGATCCCACGTCCCTGTTTGTGGCCTGGCGTGTGAAAAGGAGCCTTATCCAAGCTGCAATAGTGGCGGATGGCCTCAAATAGAGGTGCTCGCTCCTGGGCTTTGCGATCCAGCGAGCGCAAGCAACGAGAGGTTTTGGACAGATTGGACAGAACCACAGACCACTCCTCAACACACCAGGTGGGCATTTTGTGATTATCCATCCCAATGGAGGCTAAGTCCACCGCCGGCGCTTTTCCTGCTAGCCTGGGTTTTCAGGTGGCCTTTCTTCCTCTCCTGTATGTTTGAAAAACTGCCCTTCCCCCTGAGCACTCTCGTGTTGCTGGCCGGGGCTGCCGCCACGGCTTGGGGCTTTGCCCACTACAACGATCCCACCCTCAATCTCATCGGCCTGTTTGCCGGGATCCCCTTGCTGTTGGGAGGGATAACCATGAAGGTAGTGGAACTCAAGCCGGTACCTGCCCTGGCCGCCCCTTCTCTCGAGGTGATCCAAGCCCGCGCCCAGCAGGCCACGGAAATTCAAAAGCAAGTCCGCGCCGATATCACCAAATATAGCTACGGGGCTAATGCCCACCTGGAAGATGCCCTGGAGTTTCTGGGTCTGCGCGGCCCTCTGGAAGCAGATCTGCCCAAGGTGAGAGGGTACAGAGAAGAGCTGCGAGATGGCCGGTATACCTTGGTGCTTCTGTTCGATTCCCCCAAGGTTCCCTTCCAACAATGGCAGGAAAGCTACCAGAAAAAAATGCAAGGCTTCTTTGGCCGAGATGTGGAGGTGCAACTGGGGCAGCCCCAAGAAAATCAGGTGGAATTGGCGCTTGTTGCCCGAGGTGGATCCCAGGCCACTTGAAGAAGCCATTAGCTGCTGAATGCAACTCAACGGATCCCGAAGCTAATGCAGCCAGTAACTCAGGACTGTCGAGAGTTAACTCATGAGGGGTGTGGGGAGCTATGGGTCCTGCGCTGTGCCTATAGTATCAGTGTTGGGAGGATGTCACGAAACTTGGCAGTTCGGCATAACCCTATTTTACGGATTGGGAATTTTACGGATTGGGAGGAAGACCAAAAGCAACATTATCATCCATAATGTAGGGCGTTAGCATGAAGACCACCTCATTGCGCTCGTTATTCACACTCTGAGAGCGGAACAAAGCACCCAAAAGAGGCAAGTCGCCTAGGAAAGGCACTTTTTGAACGTCAACGATGTCCCTGTCTTGAATGAGGCCAGCAATAATAAAGGTTTGCCCATCTCTTAACCTGAGCTGAGATGCTTCCAGCCGCCTCCTGTCAATATTGAAAAGTAGAATGCCTGCAAAGTCTCCGCCTCCCAATATTTGACTGGGTACAGGAATAGAAATTTCCGGCTGAATGGTCAGGGTAACAAACCCATTGTCATCTATTCTAACTTCTGAGACGTCAAGGATAACCCCGGCATCCTCTCGCTGCAAACGCTGAGTAACAACTGGAGGCTGGTTTTCGCCCTGGGGTATGGTGATGGTTTCAACGTTAACGGGCACGCTGGTTGCAATGCTAATTCGACTGGATCCGCCATCTGCCACCACAACTTTGGGGTCAGTTAGAATTTTTCCAGTTCCATTTTGTATTGCAGACTGCACTCTTAGAGCCAAAGACTGCTGCAGCCGGTTGAGAGTGTTAAATATTCCCGTGATGGATCCTGATGGGCCTGCAGGGCCGATAGAGCTTACCGAGGATCCCGCAGGTTGATTGAGCGGTTGACCACCAAAGTTGGCGTCCCCTAAAGTTCCGACAGCAAAGTTGCCAGAAGCTCCCCCTAGGTTGATCGAAAGGCTCTCGTTGTTATTTAGCCGAATATCAACTGCTCTCAGGGAAATCAAAACCTGTCGCCGACGCACATCCAATTGGGCAATCTGAGCAGCCGCGATGTCCTGCTGCCGCGAGTTGCCGATCACCGTAATGGAGTTGGTGCGCTCGTCCACAACGAATTGGGCACCGGGAGCAACGGCGTTCAAAACTCCTTCCAGCCGACTGGCCAAATCGGTGGCGACTGCCTGATTCACGCGGTAATTGCGCACCAGGATCCCAGTCACCCCTGGCAGGTTTTGTCCAACAAATACGGTTTGGCCCCTTCGCTGGGCCTGCAACTGTTTTAGCCGCAAGATAAAGTTGAATGTCTCCTGTAAGGGCGAGTCTTGCACATCCAGAGAGATGGTTAGATCGGGTGGGACGTCGTTGAGCACCACATTCAACCCTGCTCGCCGCACCAACAAGCTCAGCACATCGCCCACAGGAGCATCTTTCAAGGTCAAGCTAATCCTGGCATTGGATCCGAGATCCACTGTAGGTGGATCAGGCAGGATTGTGCCAACGGCAATATCGCCAGCAGGAGGAGCCACAGCTCTCCCCTGAAAAGGAGATTCGGTGGGCAAACTTCCCGGCGGCAATTGAGGTTGGTTGAGCTGGCCCACAGGGGGGACCTGAGAAATCACGGGTGCAGCAGGAACAGCAGGTGCAGGAGGAGCCGCTTGAGTTGTCTGCGGAGGGGCAGGGTTTTGAGCGACCGGTTGGGAGGCAGGGGCAGGAGCTGCGGGCTGAGGAACAGGAGCCACGGGCTGAGGTCGGTTTAGTGACGCCGGTTGGCCGGGCGCTACTGGGTTGGACGAGGGTTGAGGGGGAACCGCCGCTAGGGGGGCCGGTGGAGCAGAGGGTAGGCCCTCAAAGTCGAAGACCAACTGCGTCGGGCTGCGCCGAGCCAGCAAGCCTTGGGGAGCTGCGGCCACACCGGCTATTTCTATCCGCACGCTGTCGTTGCTCAACTGGCGGGCCTCAATGAAGCGCACCCCCGGCAGGGGAGACTCTTGGCGATAGCGGCCCTGGCTTCCGCTCAATTGAGCATTGGTGATGTCCCCGATCCAAGATTGTCCCTGCTGGGTAAAGAACACCTGTGGGCGAGCGCCCCCTTCGGTGTTGATCTCCAACTGCATGCGGTTGCCGTTGGGCACCAGGCGGATATCTGTGATGCGGCTGAGGCGTTGCGGGTTTGCGGAGGTCAACTGTTGAGCGGCTGCCTCATTGACCCGGCTTTCTAAGGCCAATGGGGGCAGGGACAGGATCAAGCCCAACGCACACCCATAAGCAACTCGACGGTTCATCATCCTCACACCTCACTCCTTCACCCAGTCGTATTCTTGCTTCACCTCGCCACGGGTGCCTTTGGCCTCGTTCACCCCGTGCTTCCCTGATCAAAGCCGAAATCTCGGACTTTGCCACTACCTGTAGCCGTTTCGGAAGAAATTTTTCCCAGATCTTCGATTCGGCAACACTATCCGTGCTGAACCGGCGGTTGTTCCCGTCTTCTGAAAACCAGAGGGGATCCC
>NZ_JANSIC010000042.1:0-5880 GCF_047461955.1 Synechococcus sp. R55.7 | reverse complement strand
GGATCCCCCCCTGAGTCAAGGCATGGCTGGGCTACTGACCAGGTGCCGTTTGCCCTTCAGGTGGAGGAGCAGTGCCCAACGGAACGTCTTTGTTGTAGATGTAGGCAATCAAATCAAAAGCAGCGTCCAGTTCCCCTGTGTCTTGAACAGGATTTAAGCTGATGTTGCTCACCCGGAACAGCGTGCGCAGACGTTCTATATCTCCCATCAGATTGATCAGCTCCGTATAGGGGCCACGCAGAGCGACACGGGTGGTCTGCACTTGGATGGCGGGAGCGATGATCCCAGGCACTTCCGGATTGGCCGAAGACGCTGGAGTCAGTGGAGAAGGGCTAAAGCTGCGCAGCTCGCTGTTGGGCTGCCCCTGCACCAGCCGGTTGAGATCCAGCAGTTGCGTGTCGGCATTCTCGGGGGTGGAGAGCAGGGCACTGATCTGTTCCCGCTCCACGCGAGCTCTCTCGACCTGATTGGGCACATCTTGCAAACTGGCAATCTGGCTCTTTATGTCCTGCAACTGGGTGGTTTTGTTGGCTACCTCCCTTTCCAAAGCCTGTACCTCCTCGATCAAGGGGCGAAGTTGGGTGAAGGCCAGAAACCCCGCCGCGCCTAGCCCTGTGATCCCGATTAAAAGACCAATTCGAATGGGGGTCAGCTCCACGCCCAGCAGTACCGGCGGCCCTGCCGGGGGAACCACCAGTTGTTCGTCGGGAAAACCTTCAACCGATCCAGTCATCAGTTCGCCTCCACTCGACGCAAAATGCGGATCTTTTCAACCAAGCCTATCGCTCCCCGCTGCTCCAGCTCGCGGGTAAATTCTGGGTCGGGATCCCCCAGGGTACGGATGGTTACGGTTATGCCGTAGGTAACGCTGGGCTCGGTTACGTCTGTGCCGTCCACCCGGGAGCTGCTGTTCAGGACGGCGCTGGTCACAAAGTTGGAATCCAGCAGGGTGAGCAAAAAGTCGTTCACCAGGGGAAAGTCCAGCGCCCCTCCTTGGATATTGACGGTATCCCCGGAAGCGCTGATGTTGGTTATCCATACCCCCTGGCCGGGGATCTTGCGCCGCAGCTCTTCCAAGATGGCCGACCAAGGCTGGACGGATCCCAGAAAGGAGCGGAACCCTTCCGTTTGGGCGCGAATGGTTTGCAGCTCTTGATTGGCATTCTGCAGCTGGGACAACTCAGCATTGGCTGTGCTGAGCTCACTGTCAAGGCGAGCCCGCTCCGCCCTCAAGGTTTCTCTCTGGCGGGAAAAGCTGTCTTGGAAATACCAAAAAGCTCCCATCGCTACAGCAGCAACAGCAACCCCCAGGCCAATGGCCGGGATCCAATTCTGGGATCCCTCTGCAGCCTCAGCTGCGACTACTGCTCCCCCACCTGTTCGAGCTGTGGTGAGGACATCCGGCCTTTCTTTGAGGAAATTGATCTCCGGTGTGTACATCTCTTTAACCGCCTTGTGCGCTATTCCATCGGTTGGGCGAGCTTGCGCTGCCTGCTGCCGCTACTTGGTGTCTTCCCGTAACGCCAACCCCAGGGCCACTCCCATTGCTGGGCGTTCCTCCAGGGGCAGTTCCACTGAATCCGGCACGACAATGTTGCCAAAGGGATCCGCCAACTCCACCGCCACGCTCAACGACTGAGATAAGAAGCCGTCGATTTGGCCGATGCTTGCCCCAGTTCCGGCCAGCAGTACTTTCACCACAGGCGAGCTGCTTTCTGTGCTCGTAAAGAAGTCGATGGAGCGCTTCAGTTCATCCGCCAAATCGGAGACAACGCGCGTTACTGCTGCTACACCGGGATTGCTGGGCGCTGGCTGTTCTCCCGTGGCCAAAATATCGGTGGGGTTGATCAAGGGTAACCTCAGAGTTCGCAACAGGTCGCCGGTGCGGCTAAGCGGCAGATTCAGGGATTGGGCCAGCACCTGCCGCATGTGGATGGTGCCGATGTTGACGGTGCGGGTAAATTGCGGGATCCCGTTCACCAAAATGCTGATCTCGCTGCTGTCGTAGCCGATGGAGCTGAGCAACACGGCCTCTTGGGGGCCGTACTGGGTTAGCTGATCGCGGATGGTGCGAATGAGGGAGAAGCTGGCCAGCTCCACACAGCGCACCTGCAAATTGGCTGCCTGCAGCACCTCCAGGTAGTTGTCCACCACCTCTTTGGGGATGGCCACCAGCAAGACTTCGATGCGCTCAATGCCATCCTGGGAAAGATCGAGACCCAAGGGCTGGTAGTCGACATCCGCCTGATCCCGCGGATAGGGAATGTAAAGTTCGGCCTCCTGCTCCAAAACCACCCGGCGCAGCTCATCGGCAGGTAGGTCGGCAGGCAGGCGAATGAGACGAACGATGGCCTCCCTTACGGGCACTGCTGTGGCTGCCGGCAGGTTGGTGGGCACTTTGTTTTCATTGAGCAAATTCATCAGGACCAAGCCAACTGTGCTCGGATCGAGGATGCGTCCTTCGACCATCGCCCCTTCTGGCATGTCCACGCTGTGGTAGTGGGCCAGACGATAGCGACCATTGCCCTGCTTTTTCAGTTGGGCAACGGCGATGCGCTCGGGGTTGATGTCCACCCCAAGCATGGTTCGGGTTTTGGAACCACCAAGAAAACTAAACACGCCGGGAAACCCCGCCCTTTGCGCTACTGCTAGAGGCATACTACCCAATTTGTAGGTGGGTTACCACTGTTCGCCATTGGCCGCGGGGAAATCCTTGTCTGGGCCGATCCCTCCCTGCCAGCCGCAAGTGCAGGGCTTGCGCGGTGTTGAGCGGTGTTGGAAATTCGCTTGACTCAACGGGTCTGTTGCCGCGCCCACTCACGGAACTGTTGTAACCGCTCACAACCCTTCTTCCTCGAGGGCCTGGACGTTTTGCACAATCCGGGAGAGCTCGTTTTTCTCATCCACATTGATGCGGGTCGGGGATCCGCTGATAATGCGCTCGTAGCCCCGGAAGGAATCGCGGATTTGGATGCCCGCATTGGAGATCAGGTACTCGCGGATCCCTTTGTCGTGCCAGGATCCCCGCATTTTGAAGACGTTGAGGGCGCGGGCCATCTCTCCGCGGATCTCCACGTATTGCAGCAGGATGATCGTGTCGGTGATGGTGGAGATGTGGGATTCGGTGATGGAATGGGATCCCATGAATTGGTCGGTGGTGTTGGTGAAAAAGCCGGTGATCTCCTCCTGCTTGGCCAGGCCAGTTACCCCGATTACAAACTGGCGGAAGGCATTTTGGCTCACTCCCCGCGCCAGGGCTGACAGGGAGTCGATGGCCATGCGGGAGGGCTTGAAGGCCATCATCTCGGTTTTGATCTTCTGCAGGTGGTCTTCCAGGCCGGCAGATTCTGGGTAGGCGCAGATGATCTTGAGGAGGCCCTGCCGCTCGAACTCTTCCAGGTCAATGCCCCAGGAGGAGGCGTTGCGGGACAGCTGCGCCCGCGACTCTTCGTAGGCAAAGAGAATGCAGCGTTCCCCATCCAGGCAGCCCCGCTCCAGGAATTTGCTCACCAGCGAGGTTTTGCCCGTGCCGGTGGCGCCGGTGGCCAAAATAATCGAGTCCTTGAAGAAACCGCCGCCGCACATTTCGTCCAGCTTCTCGATGCCGGAGGAGACCCGCACGTTGGAGGAGCGCTGCGTCAGCTGCATGGCTCCCAAGGGGAAGATGTTGATCCCGTCGTTGGTGATGGTGAAGGGATATTCCCCCTTCATGTGGGTGGTGCCCCGCAGCTTCAAGATCTCAATGGTGCGCCGCCGTTTCTCTCCCTCCAGGATGTTGCGTAGGATCACCACGTTATCGGAGACGAATTCCTCTACGCCGTAGCGGGCGATGGGGCCGTACTCGTCGGTGCGCTCCGTGGTCATGACGGTGGTGACGTTGGCCTGCTTGAGGCGGGCCGTCAGGCGGAACAGCTCCCGCCGCACCACACCGGCAGGGTCGTATTGCTGAAAGATGGCTGTCACTGAGTCGATGGAGACCCGCTTGGCTTTGTATTTGCGAATGGCGTACTGGATGCGCTCGATGAGGGCCGACAAATCAAAGTTGCCGCTCACCTCATAGCCTTCGGGATCGGGGGAGGCATCCAGGATAAACAGTTGGCCCCTGTCGATGAGGGCCTGCAGATCCCAGCCAAAGCTGGAGGCATTGCGAATGATATCGGCGGGGGTTTCCTCGAAGGTGACGAAGATCCCCGGCTCTTGATACTTCACGATGCCGTTGTAAAGGAACTGCATGGCAAACAGGGTTTTGCCGGTGCCGGAGGTGCCGCTGACCAAGGTGGTGCGTCCCAGGGGCAGCCCACCGTGACTGATGTCTTCAAAGCCCTCGATGCCCGTCTGTTTTTTGGGGATCCCTCGCAGCTCTGAGAGATCCGCTCGGTGGTTGTCTGGGGTTGGTTCGGTGGAGTCCTCTGCGGTGTTATCTTGTGGCTTTTCTGGCTCAGAAGGCCCCAATGACTGGTTCATCCCACTCTCCTTGCTCCTGCAGCCTGTCTCAAGCCTCTTCGTCCAATTCTTCGTAGAGCAGATCCAGGCCGATGAGCACTTTCTCGCGGTTGGACAGATCGCCAATAATCTTCCGCACCGGTGGCGGCAGGATTTTGGCCAAGGTCGGCGTTGCCAAGATCTTATCTTCCTCTGCCAGTTGCGGATTTTTCAAGACATCGATCACCTTCAGGCTGTACACGCCGCGGAACTCCTTTTCCAAGATGTCTTGCAAGGTGCTGAGGGCACGCAGAGAATTGGGGGTGTTGCCCGCCACGTAGAGCTTGAGAACATAGGCTTTGCGAGTGGACATATCTAAGGATCCCTTGGAGCGGTTTTGGGAATGGAGCGGCGGTACATTTCGCTCAGGTGGGCCATCACATCGATCAGGGTAAGGCGGTAATCCAGCAGGATCTCTTCGCTGCGGCCTTCCAGCTTCAATTGTTTGGCAAAGTCTTCCATCAAGTTCATGTGCAGCTCCAGCAGTTGAGCAGCGCCGATATCGGCAAAAAAGGCCAAGGCCACCAGCTCGTCGATGCGGGCATTGACGGTCTCGGGAGATTGAAAATAGTCCAAGACGATTGCCTGGTAAAGGTTACGCAGCCGTCGCATGAGGGCTTGCTGCTCGTGGGGCGGGAGGCGACGGTAAAACAGCTCTGGGTCACGATGATAGTACACTCCGGCGTAGCCCAGCCGTTCCCGCAATTTCTCCGCCAGCCGCCGTTGTTGTTGGTTGCTGTAAGCCAGGTAGGGCTGATCGCTGGGATGCGCTGGGCCCTGCGGGAGGCCGCAGGTGGGAGACATCTGCAGAAACAAGGCGATGGCCCGATCCACCAGCAGCTCCAAGACGGAAGGGGATCCCGAAGCGGTACAGTCGGCCCGCACCTGCCCCTTCAGCTCCTGTGGCGAAATGGGACGGACGAGGGTGGCGTTGTGGTAGAAAAACTGCTCTCGCTTGAGCAATGCTTTCACCAAAGATGAGGTGGCAGGGATCTCTCCTTCCGTCTCCGGTGTTTCCTTTTGCAGGTGGGATTCTTCCAGCACAATCGCCAACACCGTCGGCAGCAGCAGTCCCCACGCGCAGAGCTGATTGCCCAGATCGTGCAGCTCTTGCAGCCGAGTGGGATCCACCAGGAGCACCAAGCAATCGACATGGCCGTCTTGTCTCCTGAGAGCCTCTAGGAAGGTAGCTTGATCCTGAAAACACTCGACAACAAAGCGTTCAGGGGGTAGCCAGTCCTCGCAAGCTAGGGGCTCTCCTGCTGGCGGCTCCCAATCCAGCAACAGGTTGATGCGCAGTGGATGGGTGTCAGGCAACAAGACAAAGGATGAAGATATATTTCCTATCTTAAATCTGACCGGGATCCGCGCTCACCGGCCAGAGGAAAAGAGCGGGAG
>NZ_JANSIC010000041.1:4340-14047 GCF_047461955.1 Synechococcus sp. R55.7 | reverse complement strand
AGAATGGCCGAATCGAAACTGCGACAACTGCTGCGCGATCTGGATGTTGAGCTGCAAAAAACCCCTGGCCTGGACGAAAAGCAGCGGCAGCACATTGCCACCATTCGCCAGGAAGTGGAGGCGGTGCTGGCCGATCTGGGATCCCGAACCGAGAGCAAACCGAGCCAAGGCCCCAGGGATCGCATCGGAGAGGCGCTGGGCCTGTTCGAGACCTCGCATCCCAACCTTACCCTGATCCTGGAGCAGGTGATCGACACGCTGGCGGGAATGGGTTTGTAGTTTCATGGTCGGTAAAAGGGCTCACCAGAAAGCTCCCTTGCTTGCTAGCCTTGGTAATGCGTTGAAAGCTCCTGCTCTATGACCAGCACTCTCCACTCCACTTCGTTTAACACCGCCCGCTCCAAACAGATTTTTGCCCGGGCACAAAGCCTCATGCCGGGGGGGGTTAGTTCTCCGGTACGGGCCTTCAAGTCGGTGGGCGGGGATCCCGTCGTGTTCGACCGCGTCTCAGGGGCCTACGCCTGGGATGTGGACGGCAACCAATACATCGACTACATCGGCAGTTGGGGGCCTGCGATTGTTGGCCACGCTCACCCCGAGGTCATTGAGGCTCTGCGCCGAGCTTTGGAGAAAGGCACCAGCTTCGGCGCCCCTTGCGTTCTGGAAAATGAACTGGCGGAGCGGGTCATTGAGGCGGTGCCCAGTGTGGAGATGGTGCGCTTTGTCAATTCCGGCACTGAAGCTTGCATGGCGGTGCTGCGCTTGATGCGGGCCTATACCGGTCGGGAAAAGGTGATCAAGTTTGAGGGCTGCTACCACGGCCATGCGGACATGTTTTTGGTGAAAGCCGGTTCGGGGGTGGCCACGCTGGGCTTGCCAGACTCGCCGGGGGTGCCCAAGGCAGCTACCAGCGCTACGCTGACGGCTCCCTACAACGACCTGGAGGCAGTCAAGGCCCTGTTTGAACAGCACCCCGACTCCATTGCCGGAGTCATCCTAGAGCCGGTGGTGGGCAATGCCGGCTTTATTCCCCCCCAGCCGGGCTTCTTGGAAGGCTTGCGAGATCTCACCCAAAAGTACGGGGCCCTGCTGGTATTTGACGAGGTGATGACCGGCTTTCGCATCAGCTATGGCGGTGTACAGGCCAAGTTTGGGGTCATCCCCGATTTAACGACCCTGGGCAAGGTCATCGGTGGCGGCCTGCCGGTGGGGGCCTATGGCGGTCGGCGAGAAATTATGGAAATGGTGGCTCCAGCGGGGCCGATGTATCAGGCAGGGACTCTTTCCGGCAACCCCCTGGCCATGACAGCAGGGATCCAGACACTGGACATTTTGCGCCGCCCGGGCACCTACGAGTATCTGGAGCGGATTACCGAGAAGTTGGCGACGGGGCTATTGCAGATCGCGCGGGAAACGGGGCATGAGATGTGCGGGGGCTATCTGCCCGGCATGTTTGGCTTCTTTTTTACTGCCGGCCCGGTGCGCAACTACGAAGAGGCCAAGACTGCTGATCTGCAGAAATTTGCCCGCTTCCATCGCGGCATGTTGGAGCGGGGAGTCTATCTGGCACCCTCGCAATTTGAGGCAGGCTTCACCTCCCTGGCCCACACAGAGGCCGATGTGGAGAAAACCTTGGCCGCAGCGCGAGAGGTGTTGAGCACCCTCTGAGTCTGCAATTCACCCTCTTTCGAGCCGGGATCCCTGCTATGGCCGAGCATATCCATCGCAACTGGAGCATCACCACCCAAGCTACAGAGAAGGGGTTTATCTTTCGCTGCCGACTGCTCCAGCAAGATGGCTCTTGCGAGTCGGAGATTGGCACCAAAGCCTACGGCTACTTTCAAAACGAGGCCGAAGCTATTCTGGCGGGCATGGTCTGGATCGACCGGCAGCAACTGCCGGATCACCTGGACGGCCTACTGTTCGACAACGAAGAGCCGGAGAATTAGACAGGGGCTTCTTCCCGCACCAACCGTTCCCAACCCAAGCCTTTGAGGGCAGCATTGCGCCGCAGCGGTCGGGTCACCAGCTCCAGCAGAGCCTGGGTGTTGCCGAAGCCGTGGATCTGGGCGAAGGTGAACTCCACCGACCACTTGGTGGTTATCCCCCGTGCCTCTAGGGGGTTGGCGTGGGCCATACCTGTGATCACCAGATCCGGCTGCAGGGCCTTGATGCGCTGGATTTGGTTGTAGTTATCCGGCTTTTCTACGATGGTGGGCTTGGGCACTCCCATCTCTTCGCAGGTGCGCTCCAAGAGGGCCAGCTCAGCCGCTTGGTAGCGTTTGTCCATGTAAGGGATCCCAATTTCCTGCACCGTCATGCCACAGCGCACCAGGAAACGGGCCAGCGAGATCTCCAGCAGGTTATCGCCCATGAAGAAAACGCTCTTGCCCCGCAGCAGCTCCCGATAATCCCGAACCTGGGGATGGTTCCACACTTCCGCTTCCCGCTCTGCCAAGCCTGGCGTTGGGATCCCCAATTCGCGGGCAATGGCTTCTATCCAGGCGCGGGTGCCATCCGGCCCGATGGGAAAAGGAGCGGTGATGAGCTTAGCCTTTTTGCGGCGTACCAGCGTGGTGGCTGTGCGGCTGAGGAAAGGATTCACCCCCACCACATAGGTGCCCGGCTCGATGGCCGGCAGCTCCCCATAGCGTTTGGCCGGCAACCAGCCGGAGACGCGGATCCCGTGTTTCTTCAGCTCCAGGGTGAGTTGGGTAACCACCGGATCGGGCACCGAGCCGAAGATCACCAAGGGAGGATGCTTGTGGAAGCCTTCCTCCTCTTTCTTTGTTCCAGAGCGGAGCCCGTAAAAAAGCGCCTGGAGACCCCCGCGGGTTTCCTGCTCCTCTGCCCGCACCTGCTCTGGGCAGCGCTGAGCCATCGAGGCCAAAACCGTGTCTTCCCCTTGGGTAAAAGCGTAGTCGAGGCCATTGGCCCGGGCCACCACAATCGGGATCCCGATCTCCCCTTCCAGCTTCTGGGCTAGGCCCTCCAGATCCATTTTGATGATCTCGGTGGTGCAGGTGCCGATCCAAACAATCACGCTGGGATTGCGATCTCGTTGAATTTGCAGGCACAGCCGCTTCAGCTCCTCATAGTCGTTGAGCTTGGCGCTGATATCCCCCTCTTCCAGCTCGGCCATGGCATAGCGGGGCTCGGCAAAGATCATCACCCCCATGGCATTTTGCAGAAAGTAGCCACAGGTCTTGGTGCCGATGACCAAAAAGAAGCTGTCTTCAATTTTTTGATAAAGCCAAGCTACACAACTAATCGGGCAAAAGGTATGGTAGTTGCCGGTTTCGCACTGAAAGTTAAGGGCATTGGCACTATCCAAAGCAGCATTCATGCTCGTCTCCTAAAAACATAAAAGAAGGGAACGTTGCCAACTAGAGGGCTACCAACTGGGGCACACCCACCAATTTTTCGCTGAGATCCCAAAGCAATTTGGCCTTGGCATCGTCTGCCGCCTCGTCAGAGACTTCTTGGTTAAAGGGCTTGGCATTCTTGCGTTGCCGGTTACCCCAGCTCCAGTAGAATCCCGACCGACGAAACTCGGGATCGGCCACCACTTGGGCCACCCGCTCTCCGGCCAATTCCTGAGAAACAAATCCGCCCGTGATGTTTTTTTGAAACCAGGGGAAAAGTTTTTGAAACAGGGGATAGTGATGGCGGAACAGAGCCGTGGTGGCTACACACCCCGGATAGAGGGAGAGGAAGGTGATGCCAGTGCTTTCGTGGAAGCGGCGGTGCAGCTCGCGCATGGTGAGGATATTGCAGACTTTGCTGTCTTTGTAGGCTTTCACCGGTTCAAATTTGCCGCCGTCCGCCATGCTGATGGGATCCTTGAAGCCCTGGGCAAACCCCCGCAGATCCCCCAGGTGGGGTTGGGGTGGGATCTTACCCCCCAGCTCTTTGGGATTGTGGGTAACCGTGCCCAAGATCACCAGCCGCCGATCCGGATAGGTGGAGCGTTTCAGATCCTCCAGCATCAAGTGGCAGAGCAAGAAATGCCCCAGATGGTTGGTGGCCATGGTCAGCTCATATCCTTCCGGGCTGCGCAGGGGCTGCTTGAGCAAGGGCATGTAGATGGCGGCATTGCAGACCAAGGCGTCCAAGGAACGGCCCCAGTTGCGGAACTGCTCGACAAACCGCCGCACGCTGGCCAAGCTGGCCAGATCGATCTGCATCAGGGTATAGCTGCCCTGGGGGATCCCCACTTGCTGGGCCGCCCGGTAGGCTTTGTCCAGATCCCGACAGGCCATCACCACGTGCCAGCCGCGCTTGGCCAAGGCCAAAGCTGAGTATAGGCCAACACCCGAGGAAGCTCCGGTAATCACGACGGTGGGTTGCTCTTGTCCTTGCATATCCAACTCCTGTGCCATTTCCTTCCCAAAGCGGGATCCCCAGGGATCCCTGCAGGATCCATCTTGGAGTGGAAAGCGGATCGGACAACAAATTGATAAGGTTTGCGACAGTCTTCCGAAACAGTGGCTTCATTTTTGGACACACTGCCCCCGCTGGCAGGGGATCCCTTACACCAAGGCCAGTTGGCGGGCTGGAGTGTTGTAAAAGTCGGAGAGCAAAGCAAACAGCTCCCGATCCTCGGCAGGTTGGGGCACGATCCCTTCCGGACGGGCCAGCAGCTCATCGGCGATGTTCAGGTAGTACTGGCAGACAGGCTCCAGGCTGGGATCGGTTTCCGCCATCTCGAAGAGGGTTTTGCCCTTGACCCGCGAGACGCGAATATCTTCAATGAGGGGAAGCACCTCGATAACCGGCATGGGAACTGCCGAGACGTATTTGTCAATCAGATCCCGCTTACTGGTGCGATTGCCGATCAGCCCGGCCAACCGCAGCTTGCGGGTTTTGGCCTTTTCTCGCACCGAGGCAGCAATCCGATTGGCGGCAAACAGGGCATCAAAGCCGTTGTCGGTTACGATCAGGCAGTAGTCGGCGTAGTTGAGGGGAGCCGCAAAACCGCCGCACACCACATCCCCCAGCACATCGAAGAGGATGACATCGTACTCATCGAAGGCGTTCAGCTCCTTCAGGAGTTTGACGGTTTCCCCCACCACATAGCCGCCACAGCCGGCCCCTGCCGGGGGCCCACCCGCTTCCACGCAGTCCACGCCGCCGTAGCCGCGGTAGATCACATCTTCTGGGTAGATGTCTTCGTGGTGATAGCCCTTGGCTTCCAGAGTGTCGATGATGGTGGGGATGAGAAAGCCGGTCAGGGTGAAGGTGCTATCGTGCTTGGGATCACAGCCAATCTGCAAGACCTTTTTGCCCCGCCTGGCCAAGGCCACCGAGATGTTGCAACTGGTGGTGGATTTGCCGATCCCACCTTTTCCGTAAACCGCCAATTTCACAGCGCGTTCCTCCATGGGGCAGACAAGGGACATTATCGGCAGCCAACCCGCCCCCTGAGAACTGTTGCGAAGGATAAAGGTGGATCCCTCAAAAAGCTAGAAGTTCCCAGATCTTGCAAATGGTCCTAAGAAAGTTCCCAGGGCTTCTCAAGTCGATTTTTGATGTTTTTCCCGATTTTAGTTTTAGATATACTTTCATCAGTGATCAAAAGAAAACAATTCCAGATGACAATTCACCCAAATCGGGAAGGATTCAGCTATGCCATGGCGCTGATCCTGTCCTCTTGGCTTGGCGCTGAGGCAGGTCTGGGCTGAGAAAGAATCAAGAATGGTCTCAATTCTGGGGGGAAGGTGGGGAGAACCCTTCGCTCTCAGGGATCGAAGGCAAAAGTAACTCGCACCGCTCCTGCAGAATCCACCTCGATACGGCGCAGGAATTCCCGCAGGTAGGCACGCCGTTCGGTCTCGCTGAGGTCTTGCCAGAAGGGGGGGATGGAGAGGGTTTGGATGGTCTGGGTGAGGTTGGCGGGGGGGAGTTGCTCCAGCTTTTGGGCCAAGCGGGCCGTCTCTGCTCGCAACTGGTAGCGACGCTGGGCCAGGGAGGCCTCGTCCATTAGTCCAGATTGCTGCAGCTCTTCCAATTGCCGCAGCCGCTCGGCGTTGGCCTGGATTTGGGCTTGCAGCTCTTGGCGGACTTGGGTGAGGGCTTGTCGATCCAGCGTCTGGGCGCGTTGGGGCAGTTGTTCGCACACCTGCCGGATCACCTCCTGCAGGACTTCGGTGTAGGGGAGGCTGTAGCGACAGGTTTGGCAGCGCAGATAAAGGTAGAGGGATCCGTTCTTTTTCCCCTTGCGAGGGGTGGTTTGCACAATGCGCAGAAGGCTGCCACAAGCGCAGCAATGAACCAGGCCGGCCAAAGCGCGGGGAGCACTGGCGCTGCGGCGAGGGATCCCTTGGTTGCGTTTGAGCCAGCGATCGATCTGGGCGGCTTCCGTGCGGCTGAGAAGGGCCGGGTGAGTGTCCCGCAAGGTGGTGCCGTCGGCATAGGCCAGATCCCCGCGGTATACCGGGTTGAGCAGCCAGTTGCGTCCGGTGGCCACAGAAATCCGCTTGTGGTGTTTTTCCTCCAAGAAGCGCACCGCCTGCCGCAGGGATCCGTAGAGGAGAAAGTGCTGGAAAAAATCCTGAACGATGCTGGCCTGCCGGCGATCCAGCACGTAGCGTTCCCCTTCGCGGCGGTAGCCAAAGGGGGCAGGGCCAGGGGGGGGTTTGCCCGCCAGGCGGTTTTGGGCTTGGCTGCAGCAGAGGCGGCGGCTTTGCAACTGATGGGGGATCTCGGCCAGCAGGGGGATCCAATCGGCAGCCTTGGTGGGGGTTTGCAGGCCGGATTCGGTGACCAAGCTGAGGCGGATCCCGGAGTGTTGGATTTGCAGCAGCCGCTCGTGGATTTCATCCGCCCGATCCCCCAGATCCGACAGGCGCAAGAGCAGCACTTCCTGCACCCAGCCGGCTGTGATGCGTCGGAACAGCTCCTCCAAATGAGTTCGGGATCCCCAATCGTGCAGGATGGGATCGGCCCCTCGCCCCTGGAGCCAGGCCAACTCCTGTTCCGGCAAAGGAGCATGGGAAGGCGTGTAGAGGTAGCCGCAAACGCTCATGGACAAGCCATTCAACTATTGTCACCGCCGCTGCGCCAGAACGGAATCAAGCACCTGGCGAATTCTGCCCTGGGCCTGTTGCAAGTGCTGACGGGCCTCTTGAGCAGAGCACCCCAGCAAGGCCACAAGGATCGCGGTTTTGACCTCTCCATCACAAGCCTGCAGCAATTGGGCAGCCGCGGCGGGATCCAGATCGCAGGCTAGGGCCACCATTCGCTCCGCCCGCTGCTTGAGCTTGGCATTGCTGGCCTGGAGATCCACCATTAGGTTGCCATAGGTCTTGCCCAAGCGGATCATCACCCCGGTGGAGATCGTATGCAACACCAACTTTTGGGCTGTGCCGGCTTTCATGCGGGTGGATCCGAGGATTACCTCCGGCCCCACCAAAGGGGCAATAGCAATATCCACCTGCTCGGTTAGAGGAGAAGGGTGATTACAGGCCAGGCCAATCGTGAGCGCCCCCATGCTCCTAGCGGCTTGGATCCCACCCAGCACATAGGGGGTACGACCGCTGGCAGCAATTCCCACCACACTATCTTGAGCTTGGAGGTGGAGACTCTCCAGAGCGCGGGCAGCCGCTTCCGCGTCATCCTCTGCGCCTTCTACCGCCTGGGTCAGGGCTTTTTCCCCCCCGGCGATCAAAGCCACCACCTGTGCGGGGGAAGTGCCAAAAGTGGGTGGGCACTCAGCCGCATCCAGTACCCCCAGGCGACCTGAGGTTCCTGCCCCGATATAGATCAGCCGCCCGCCGTGACGCATCCGCTGGGCAATGGCATCGATGGCTTGGGCAATCGGCTCCGCCTGAGCAGCCACCGCTTCCGGCACCCGCCGATCCTCAGCGTTGATCCGTTTCACCAGTTCCCAGGTGCTGAGACGGTCGATCTCGGCTGTGGCCGGGTTGGGGCTTTCGGTCAGGGATCCGGGATCCCAAGCCAATTGTGGAGAAACCATGGCAGCGCTTGTCCAGGCAAGAGGGATCCGCCTTCAGGGATCCTACACTTTGTCTTCTCGGATTCTATCGGTGGCAGGGGGCTCTCCTGAGGGAGCAGTGGAGGGAAAAACTGCGCCAACAGCACCACAACAAGGGCAAGGAGCACCAAGCCGGCCCCCTTCGCCAACGTCCATTCAACCAAAACCTCTGCCAGCGGAAACGCAGCGCGGCCATTCTCCAAAGATGCCCCCATCACAAGCGGCGACCAGCCCAAATACGCCTCAGTCGGCAGCCCAACCGGTGAATTGACGAAGGCGAGCGCCGCCCAGTGGCGGTACTCTAGAAGGTGTTCTAAGGACTCCGTCCCGCTACTGCGATGAGTAAGTCCATGCAAGCGATGGCAAGGACTCCGTCCCGCTACCGCGACCAGCCTGCCCTGCGCATCTTGATCGTGCGCCATGGTGAGAGCACCTTTAACCTGGAAAATCGCATTCAAGGCCGCTCCGATCTCTCCCGGCTCACCCCCACTGGAGAAGTGCAGGCGCAGCGTGTAGCCGAGGCCCTGGCCGGGATCCCGTTGGATTGCGCCTATTGCAGCCCCCTGTCTCGCGCCCTCGAGACAGCTCGCATCCTTTTGAAAGACCGAGAAGGGATCCCTCTGCACATCACCGATCAACTGCGGGAGATCGACCTGACGGCCTGGGAAGGGCTGACCTTTGCCGAGGTGCAGGAGAAATACCCCGAAGATTACCATCTGTGGCGGCACCATCCCGACAACCTGGAGCTGGAGGGCCGCTTTCCGGTGCGGGATCTCTGGCAGCAGGCGCAGGGGTTTTGGGAAATGCTGGCTTTCCATCTGCAATCGGCTTCGGGCCCCTGGAACCATGGAGCGGATCCCTCCCCAAGGCAGCCCCTCAATATCCTCATCGTGGGCCACAGCGGCATCAATCGCGCCCTGGTCAGCACCGCCATCGGCCTGGGGCCACACCACTATCACCGCCTTGGGCAGGATAACTGCGCCATCAGCGTTCTCAATTTTCCCGAGGGCCTGCAGGGGCCGCCACAACTGGAATCTCTGAACATCACCGCTCACCTCGGCCAAGCCCTGCCCAAGCGCAAGCAGGGGATGCGCATCTTGCTGGTGCGGCATGGGGAAACCCAATGGAACCGAGAGCGCCGTTTTCAAGGGCAGCGGGATATCCCCCTCAATGCCACCGGGGAGGAACAGGCAGCCAAGGTGGCAGAATTTTTGGCCACTCAACCTCTGCAACTGGCCTTCTCCAGCCCCCTGAAGCGCCCTTGGGCCACAGCCGATGCCATCTGCAGCAACCACAGCAACCTCATTTTGCGCCCAATGCCCGACTTGCAAGAGATCTGCCACGGCGACTGGGAGGGCAAGCTGCAAAGCGAAGTCGAAGCCGAATACCCCGGCGAGCTGGAGCGCTGGCAACGGGATCCCGCCAGTGTGCAGATGCCCAATGGGGAAAACCTTCACCAGGTGTGGGAGCGCACTCGCTCCGCTTGGCAGGAGCTTTTGGCCATCACCGCAGCCCAGTTTCCTCAGGGCACGGCGGTTGTTGTTGCCCACGATGCCATCAACAAGGCGATCATCTGTCAGTTGTTCGACCTTTCCCCCCAAGCCTTTTGGATCTTCAAGCAGGGGAATGGCGCCATTACGGTGATCGACTATCCAGAAGGCAAGGAGGGTGCCCCGGTTTTGAAGGTGTTGAACCTCACCACCCATCTGTC